>DAOVKH010000085.1 GCA_030631875.1 Deltaproteobacteria bacterium
ACGGCCTCCTTTGCAGAGTTAGCTGAAGAGATGTGTTACGTAAAACCGGTTCTAAGTGAGAGCGACGTTATAGAGATTAAAGAGGGGCGCCATCCGGTCGTAGAGGCAGGGCTTTCCGAAGGCTTCACGCCGAACGATATAAAGCTCGACAGAAGAGATAGCCGGATACTTATACTCACCGGCCCTAATATGGCAGGTAAGTCTACATACATACGTCAGGTGGCGGTAATCGTCTTGATGGCACAGGTCGGTTCTTTTGTGCCGGCGATGAGTGCGCATATAGGACTCGTCGATCGTATCTTCACGCGCGTCGGTGCGTCGGACGATATGAGCAAAGGGCAAAGTACCTTCATGGTTGAAATGAACGAGGCGGCCAACATCCTTAATAACGCGACCGATAAGAGCCTCGTTATATTGGACGAGATAGGGCGCGGCACTTCTACATTCGACGGGCTGAGTATCGCTTGGGCCGTAGTCGAATATCTTCACGACACCGAAGGGCGACGCGCCAAGACACTCTTCGCAACGCATTACCATGAGCTGACCGACATCTCCTTGACAAAGAAGCGTGTTAAAAATTATAATATGGCTGTAAAAGAGTGGGAAGATGATATAATATTTCTAAAGAAAGTCATCGTGGGCAGTACCAATAGGAGCTACGGTATACACGTCGCGCGGTTGGCCGGGCTTCCAAGCTCTGTGGTAGCGCGCGCGACGGAGATACTTAAAAACTTAGAGTGCGGAGAGCTGAACGAGGCAGGCATGCCCAATATAGCCGGAGCAGGTAAGGCTAAGACCATGAAGCTCCAGCCTTCTTTACCGCACCTCTTTAGCAAGAAGGACGACCCGATCAGGCAGGAACTCAGAGACGTTGACATTAATAGCCTATCGCCGCTCGAAGCACTGAATAAACTCAACAGGATAAAGGAACTACTTGATGATTAAAAAACCTCTCTCCACGCCGAGCAGCTCTAAGGTAACCTACAGAGCACTCAGAAATTTATTTTTTATAATGGTGCTGTCGCTTCTATTCATACAACCTGCCGTATCCGATAACGGCTCAGTTAAGGTCGATGGCATCCGTCATTTCTCAGGAGAGACATACACGCGAGTCGTCGTTGATCTCAATAAGAAGACGACCTTCGACTACAGACTTCTCAAAGAAGATCCTTCTATTAAGAAACCCGGACGGTTTTATGTTGACATAAAGAACGCAAAGCTTGGTGAAGACCTCGCTCGTGCGATGGAGATAAACGACGGCCTATTGAGTGGTGTTAGGAGCGGACAATATAAGAGCGATACCGTGCGTGTTGTCCTTGATATAAAATCCATTGCCGACTATAAAATATTCATGCTCCCTAATCCGCATAGAATAGTCATCGACATATACGGCAAGGGGTCTAAGTATGTGAAGAGTAAGGCGGCGGTTGCGTCAAAGCCGGGTAAGACAACTGCTAAGTCTACTAAAGCTACAAAGAAAAATGCCGTTAAGGTTCGTACTATCGTCATCGATGCCGGCCACGGAGGCAGAGACCCGGGAGCAGTCGGTAAACGCAAGCTCAAAGAAAAAGACGTTACCCTAAAGCTTGCTAAATTACTGAAGAAGGATCTTTCAAAGAGCACCAAGGCAAAGGTAATACTCACGCGAACAAAGGACGTATACGTGCCTCTTGACGAACGCACGGCCATCGCCAACAGTAAAGATGCCGATATCTTTGTATCAATTCATATAAATGCCAGCAAGCGGCGCGCGGCCAACGGTGTTGAGACATACTACCTCGGAGCATCGGGCGATGAGGCGGCGCGCAGAGTCGCCGAGCGTGAGAACGCCTCTACCTCGGAGGAGATGAATGACATACTCCAATACATACTGAAAGACCTTCAGCAGACGGGCAATAAGAACGAGTCCGTCAGGCTTGCTTCGGTTATACAGGAACGTCTCGCCGGAGACCTTAAGAAGAAATATAAGCACGTAAAGAGCAACGGCATAAAGGGCGCTCTCTTCTACGTCCTCGTTAATTGTAATATGCCAAGCGTCTTAGTAGAAGTATCATTCATCAGTAATCCCGATGAAGAGAAGAGGCTCAGAAAAGACAGCTATTTGAAAGATGTATCCAAGAGTATATCCGAGGCTATAGTCGACTACATAAACGGTGCAGGCGCCGTATAGATGAAAAAAAAGATTCCTATAGGTAGTGACAGTGATTCCGGATGTAACCTCAAGGGCTTCTTTGAAGAGCTGAGAGACGAGCTGAAGATTAGCCATAGAGACAAGGCCTGTGGCCTGACCACGACTCTAAAGACGACCATTGAGTATACTGCTAAGATGGACGCGCTCCTCCTTAAGTTATTTAATTCCTTCTCTGACAAATTCAATTTATCCGCAAACTCTGTAGCTCTCATAGCCCTTGGTGGTTACGGCAGAGGGCTACTCAATATACACTCAGACATAGACATGATGCTCCTCTACAAGAAGGTCACGCCTGAGTTGGAGGCTCTCACCAAAGGCATATTGTATCTTCTGTGGGACGCGGGCCTTGATGTCGGCTTCAGTATGCGTTCGGTTAAAGAATCGGTAGAGTTGGCGCGTGAAGATACTAAGACAAAGACAACTCTGCTCGATAGGCGTTTCCTTGGCGGTTCACAAGAGTTATTTGATCTGCTTGACAAAAAGATACGCACCTCTATATTTAACAAGAAAACCTCGAAAGATTTTATCAAAGAAAAAATTGCCGAACAACACGAGCGTCATGGCAAGTACGGCGGTTCTTTATATATACTCGAACCTAATTTAAAGGAAGGCGAGGGCGGGCTTAGAGACTTCCATACAGCGGCATGGATACTCGGCGCGAAGAGCGGAGCTAACTCCGAAGAGACAAAGAAAATAATCAAAGGTATCTTAAGCGTAGAGGAGTGCGCCTCAATAGACGCCTCTCTCAGCTATCTTCATTGGATTAGGAACGACCTCCACCTTGAAAGTTCTCGCGCGACAGACCGGCTTACATTCGACCAGCAGGAACGTATCGCCAAGATACTTGGACATAAAGATAAAGCCGGTGCGTTGGCCGTCGAGTCCTTCATGGGCGATTACTATAAACACGTATCTAATATCAAAACCTTGAGCGCACTTATTATCTCACGTTCCCTTGCTTCTGATGACGAGACTTCTCTTTCTCTTAAGCTGGGGATAAGACGAAAGAATGTTGGCAGAGTAGTTGAGGATGATTTTCTTATAGAAGACGGAAAGTTGAGTCTTGTAGACGAGAATTTATTTAATGATAACCCGGCCATGATTATGAAGGCCTTATATATATCTACGCGCGAAGATGTTGAGCTTTCGCAGTCGACAAAAGATATTATACTGACGTTACTTGAATCAATAGGCGAGAGTCTTCGGTCTTCAAAGGATGTTGCGAAGTTTTTCCTAAAGATACTGCGAGGCGACGACGTATACGCCGCGCTGAGCACCATGCACGATATGGGATTGCTTGAAGTATATATACCTGAGTTCCTTCAAATTAAGAATAGGGTTCAGCATGACAGCTATCATATATATACCGTGGACAGGCACTCTTTATTTGCCGTAAGGGAATTGGAATCCTTGCGAGGTGCTGTGGGTGAAGAATTCCCGCTGCAGAAGAAATTATTCGAGGAGCTTAATGACCCGGCTATACTAATGCTCGGAGTTCTCTTTCACGATATCGGCAAAGGCCACGGTAAAGGGCACGCAAAGAGGGGGGCTGAGATTGCACCACCTATATGCAGAAGGCTTGGGCTCTCTGAGAGCGAGATCGATATGGTGCGCTTCCTTATAGAGGAGCACCTTATTATTGCCAACACTGCGCAATACAGAGACCTGCACGACGAAAAACTTATACTCGACTTCGCACGCGCCGTTGCCGACAAGGAGCGTCTGAATTGCCTGTATCTCTTAACCTTCGCCGATGTGCGTGCCGTCGGCCCTGAGGTCTGGACCAATTGGAAGGGTGCGCTCTTTCAGGAACTTTACTTTAGGGCTTTAGCGGTAATAGAGCGTGGCTCATTCGACCACGGTGATTTGGTCAAGAGAGTGATGGAGGTAAGGGCGAGCGTAGAAGAGCTAAACGCTTCTACTTCCGCGGGTTTTACTCAGAAGCATATTGACAACTTCTTTAAGATACTTCCTGCAAGGTACTTCTTCTCAAACTCCACGAAGGCTATAATAAACCACATGGAAATATTGGAGAAGCTAAAGAAAACACCTTACGTAATAACTGTGCGTCAGGTTAAGAAGCGCGACTATACGGAGATAGTTGTTGCCGCCGACGACATTCACGGACTCTTCTCTATTATAACCGGTGTGCTTACGGCCAATTCAATTAACATACTCGGTGCTCAGATAAATACAACGAGAAACGGTATAGCGCTCGATACTCTGCAGATTAAGAATGTGATGGGTGGGCTGCTTACGAGTAAACCTAAGATAAAAAAGATAGAGGAAGAACTTGATGCCGTAATAAGCGGCAGGGTGAAGATATCGACTATAGTTAAGCGGGTGAAACCTTCAATACTCGACAAGAAGGCAAAGCCGCATGTGCCGACCATCATCCATGTCGACAATGACGTCTCGGACGTATTTAGCGTATTGGACATACACACCCACGATCGCCCCGGACTCCTCTATCTTATAAGTTCAACGCTTACGAAGATGGGCATCTTTATTCATATATCAAAGATATCTACGAAAGGCGATGAGGCGACCGACATACTTTATGTGAGGGATATCTTCGGTCAAAAGATACTCGCCGACGATAAGGTAGAGGAACTAAGAGACGCGCTCTATGAAAGACTCTCTAAGGCGTAAGACGCTATGAATGATATCGATAGACCTGAAAGAATATTGAAGGAAGACCGTATCTTTCTCGATGAGTATCTAAACGCTCTGCTCGTAGAGAAAGGGCTCTCGAAGAATACGCTTGCCGCCTACAGGCGAGATCTTCTAAAGTATATGCGTTATATGAATAATGGAGGTAGGGGCTCGCTCCAAGCCAAGGCCTCCGATATATCAGCACACCTCGCCGCACTTAAGGCAGAGGGTCTCTCTTCAAGGTCTTATTCGCGCGGCCTCATAGCGATAAGAGGGTATTACAGATACCTCGTTAGAAGGGAAAAGATAGAGGCTTCGCCCACCGATACGGTCGATATGCCTAAGGCCGTAAAGGGGCTTCCGGAGTACCTGAGCCTCAATGAGGTCGAAGCACTATTGGATGCTCCGAATACAAAGACTCCGAAGGGGCTTCGCGATAAGGCCATGCTCGAGATACTCTATGCGGCAGGTCTGAGGGTCTCGGAGCTTGTTTCTTTAAAGCTAAATGACTTAGACCTTCAGGTGGGTTCTATCAAGGCATTCGGTAAGGGAGGCAAAGAACGCCTCGTGCCCATCGGAGAGATTTCAATGCAATGGGTAAAGGAGTATATCGATAGAGGGCGTTCAGAGATACTGAAGGCAGGTGATAGCCCGTATCTCTTCATAACGGCACGCTCGGCCTCTATGACGAGGCAAAATTTTTGGACGATAACTAAGAAGTACGGTCAAATTGCCGGTATAGAGAGGGTGAAGATAAAGCCGCATATCCTGCGTCACAGCTTTGCGACACACCTTCTTGAGCGAGGCGCCGACCTGAGGAGCCTCCAGGAGATGCTCGGCCACGCGGATATCTCGGCCACTCAGATATATACCCACGTCAGAGGGGAGCTTCTTAAGAGACTCCATAAGAAACACCATCCAAGGGGTTAGCTCAAGGACTGTGGACGAGCCTCAAGAACCACAAAATCCTAAGCAAGCCTTTGTTTTAATTGGCTATTCCTGGATATTTACGCCGAATCAGGCCTATTGATATAATTTGACATAATATATATTATGCGACAAGTATGGCGTTACGGCTTTAGGCGTGAGGGGGCTTGATCTACGCGCTCTTCGGTGGTCTTAATGGGAGATTACTCACGGATTCCTATAATCCGTGGCCCAATATAGTGGCCGTGAAATGAGGAAAAACCACTTTGGCGGATATAGTGCCTGAAGCTATATCACCAAAGTGGTTTCGGGTAGGAAAGGCTTTTAAAGAAAAGTATCTCGGGTTACGCCTAACTCAGTTTATCAAGTTTAATTTCTGTTATTATTGGATATCATGAAAGAAGTAATCGCGCCACCTGAGACCTTCATCTGCCACGAATACGTAAGCTTTCCGAATATCCTATTTACGATATTGTTACGCGGCAGGAAGTTCAGCACAGGACTACGCCTTATTCCGACCTTCTTTATCTCTTGAATGAGCTCTTCGTGTCTCTTGTCAAGGCGTAGTCCTTTCATAAACACCCTAATTGCGAGTGTCTTCTGATCGTTTAGGATGAATATCTTGCCGAGGTTCAAGTACATGACGGGGTTTTTATCGTCACGTTTAATGGCCATCATCGATAGCGACATGGCATGTTCGAAGTTTTTTTCCACTACGGCCAGACAGAGCGCATAGTATGACATGGCCGTCGGGTCTTTGGTAAATGCCAGTTTTTCTTCAAATATGATTAAGGCTTCGCTATATTGCTCCTTTTCGATAAGTTCGATACCTTTATTTATTAATGATTTCATATCGTTTAGCATTACAGTTACCCCCTATTTGAGAATTTTTATCCCAAAAAATAAAAAAACCGCCCAAAGGATTAATCCTTCGGCGGTTCGACTGGCATAGCTGTTAAGCTTTAGCCTCGTAACTCTGCGTCCCTGAGTTTCCCCGGGTTTGCTCTGAGCAAAGGTAGTTTGCGTTAATATTGATATCTGACTAAAGGATATACTATAGAGGAACATTTGTCAATATAAAAATCTTAAGTTCCATAAGTTATATTTTGGAGGAGTTGTTGGTGCCCTCGAGACGATTCGAACGTCCGACTCACGGATTAGGAATCCGTTGCTCTATCCTACTGAGCTACGAGGGCTTGAGATTACGTCTGTAAGTAATATATTAATATACTTAATTATACGGCAGGTTGTCAATAGTGCATTTTTAGGCTATCTACACTATGTGATTCTCCCCACCTGCGTCAGGTACGCACCGACGGCCACGCGAAGGACACCGCTCAAATCCCAATCCTGATTAAGCTTTGCCTTATACTCTTCTGCGAGTTCTTTTAGTACTGCTACTTGGTCCTCTTCGAGCGTTACTGTAAGCTCTACCAATTCATCTCCACAACAATGTGTGTTCTCGTCTGCTGACATATTATATCCCTCCTCTTTATTAATCTTCAGGTGAAAATTTTGGCCTTGTGCCGGTCGCCTTCTCTATGACATCTTCTTTCCACTTACGATGCTTGCACATTATATCGACGAC
>DAOVKH010000001.1 GCA_030631875.1 Deltaproteobacteria bacterium
AGCCTTAAATCGAGCCGACTGCCCGGAGACATGCAGATGACGAGCCTCGTACTGGATCTTTGCAAGAAGAGGCAGGTAAGAAGAGCCGGCTAAGAAAAATAAAACGCCACCTTACGAGAGTAAGGGGGCGCGCATAGTCTTTGGTCGATATTCTTTATCTAAGCGTCTACTTTGTAGCGATTGCGTTTACGGCACTTGCCAGGCGCGAGACCTTGCGAGAGGCGTTGTTTCTGTGAAGCGTGCCCTTTGTTACCGCACCGTCAAATAACGAGGTTGCCTGCTTCAAGAACTCGGCGGCCTCTGTAGCGTTGCCGGACTCTGTGGCGGTGCGAACCTTCTTGGTTGCGGTCTTTAGAGCTGATTTAATAGCGACATTCTTTGTCTGTTTCCTAAGGCTCTGAGTGTGTCGCTTAATAGCTGAACGATGGTTTGCCAATGTTATTTCCTCCGGTAAAATTCCGTCATCTTAGGTTAACTCTGACGGACTCGTTTTTAGTGTTATCTGTTCCCCGTACATGACGTGGTGATTTAATCTAATATATTATTGACTTTTGAGGCGATTGTCAAGTATTTTATCTATTGACGGCTTTATAGAGAGTAATACATACCAAGGCGAGGTTCTATTATATCTGAAACAAGGAAAATAACCGGTGCGGCGACCCTCGTCGGTGCCATGACCTTCATTAGCCGAATCCTCGGCTATGTGCGTGATGCCGTCATAGCGGCAATATTCGGCGCGGGTCTCTCGGCAGATGCCTTCTTCGTGGCTTTTCGGATATCTAACCTCTTCAGGAGGCTTCTTGGTGAGGGAGCTCTTACGAGTTCTTTTATACCCGTCTACACGGACGTCCTTCACGAACGTTCGCCCGAAGAGGCGCGCCGCTTTGTATCGAGCGTATTCATCATAGCCCTCATAGTGCTCACCCTGATAACCATTCCGTGCATTATATTCTCTGCGGAGATAGTGGCCTTCATGGCACCGGGGTTTGTAGATGCACCTGACGGCAAATTTGCCCTGACCGTAACGCTAACGCAGTGGATGTTTCCGTTCATGGTATTTGTAGGCCTTATGGCTGTGGCTATGGGGGTATTACACAGCTTCAGGCACTTTACCATGCCTGCGATAGCTCCCGTGCTCCTGAATATATCTATAATAGCCTCGGCACTCTTACTTCGCGGGTACTTTCCGTCAGCGGTATATGCGCTGGCCGTCGGTGTTCTGGTCGGAGGTCTGCTTCAGCTTCTTATTCAATTGCCCTTTCTTCGCAGGTACGGAATGTTTCCGACCTTTTGCTTTAATATAAAAGACCCCGCAATAAAGAGGATATTCCTGCTGATGGGGCCTGCCATAGTCGGTGTGGGCGTATATCAGCTGAATATATTCATAACCCTGCGCTTTGCCTCGCACCTGGCAGAGGGGAGTATCGCGTACCTCTACTATGGCTCAAGGTTGATGGAATTGCCGCTGGGGATATTTGTCGTCTCTTTGGCAACGGTCATATTGCCGAGCCTTTCGTCGGACGTTACAAAGAAGGATTTTGTATCCTTTAAGCGTTCTCTCTCGCACGCCATGAGGCTCGTGAACTTCGTATGCATTCCGGCGACGGTCGGGTTGATCATACTTGCCTACCCAATAGTAGACGTACTCTTCCTTAGGGGGGCTTTCGGCGCAGGAGATGCCCGTGAGACGGCTTACGTCCTATACTTCTTTGCCGCCGGTATCGTGCCCATAGCCCTCTCAAGGATATTCATATCGGTATACTACTCGCTTAAGGATACAAAGACGCCTGTCGTCATAGCTGTGGTATGTGTGGTAGTGAACCTCATCGGATGTATGCTTCTTATAGGTCCGCTCGGCCACGGCGGACTTGCTTTGGCAACGACCATTGCCGCCACCGCGAACTTTATAATGCTGGCGATGGTGCTTAAAGCAAGAGTAAGTGCCGTTGACTTTATATCGGTCGTATCGGCGAGTGCTAAGTCTCTCTTAGCGGCAATTATTATGGGTGTTGTCTTATATGTAGCCTTGAATCTTATAGGTTGGCCAGATAGCGGGATATTCTTAAAGGCGGGCCTTATAGCAGTGTTCGTATGCGGCGGTGCACTATTGTATTTTATGCTCTCAATCCTCTTTAAAATCAAGGAAAGCGCAGTTATAAAGGCTATAGTAGTGGAAAAGTTCTCATCCAAAAGGTTTAGAAAAGAGCTCTAAATGAAAAAAGGGCTAAAAGGCTGTAACTCTTTGAATTTAAAGGTGAATCGTCTGGTTAAAAAATAGGCAATCTGCCTGTGCCCTTGTAAGGACGGCAGTTAAGGTCTTTGCAGAGGTACTCTTTTAAACACTTTATCCACAGTCTCTGGGGACATCTCTTTAACCTTGTGTAATACCATCATTTTTTCTTTCGCTCTTCTTCTTTTGCTCTCTCCCAAAGCTCTTCCATCTCTTCTATCGATGTTTCATCGAGGCTTCTTTTATCGTTTATAATCGTTCGTTCTATGTAGTGAAAGCGGTCTATAAACTTTCGAGTTGTTCTTCTAAGTGCTCTTTCCGGGTCAACCCTTACAAAGCGGCTTACATTTACAAGTGTAAAGAGTATGTCGCCCATCTCTTCTTCGATACCGTCTTGATCGTTCTCAATTAAAGAGACCTTGAACTCCTCTATCTCTTCAAAGACTTTATCCATTGCCTGCTCGGCTTCTTTCCAGTCAAAGCCGGTCTTTGCTACCTTCTTACTGACCTTCATTGCCCTAAGGAGCGAGGGCAGTGCCTCAGGTATGCCGTCCAAGAGGCCGCTTCGAGTCGAGGCGTTGGCTTCACTCTTTTTTATGGCATCCCAGTTCTTGAGTACTTCTTCGGAGTCCTTTGCCTCTGAGTCAGAGAATACATGTGGGTGGCGGCGCGTCATCTTTTCGATGATGCCGTCGATGACATCCGATATATCGAATGAGCCTTCCTCCTCTGCCAGACGTGCCAGGAATATGACCTGAAATAATAGATCCCCAAGCTCGTCCTTTAGGTCGTTCGTAGGGGTGCCCTTGGAGGTCTCGATGGCCTCTACTACCTCGTATGCCTCTTCTATGACGTATGGCGTGAGGCTATCGATGGTCTGCTCTCTATCCCAGGGGCATCCCTCCGGGGAGCGAAGCGTCGCCATTAAATCGATTAGTTTATGGAAGTTTTTGTCTTTATTCATATGGAGTTAGAGGGTAAAGCTCTCAATGAGTATGGCCTTAATTGCTGTAGGCAAACTGCTTCAGTTAGGGGGCATATCCTCTATCTTTTAGGGGGATATAGACGCCTGGCAGTTATTCGTCGCCGAGGGATTCCATCATGCGCTGGCGTTCTTCGGAGGCATCGACTTGTTTCTGTGCCGAGTCCTTTACGTGAAGAGCCGTGCCGATGTACTTATCTACGGATTCGCGCGCCGAGTCTCCCCGTGGGTCAATCTTACTCTCCTCAGAGCCATTGCCGCAGGCTACTACGGTGAGTGTTAAAGAGGCGAGTAGGATCACGGTTGTCAGTATTTTCTTCTTCATAAGGTATAGTTTGACACATACTTATCTCAAAATCAAATAAAGATATTGTCCTATTCGGTAAAGTCTTTGCTATGGTATAAATAGTTAGAATATAAGGAAATAAGAGATTGACGATGGGGGCTTATATGGTAAGATTAATAAGGTAATATGCTAATTTTACGTTTTTCTCTATTGGGTAGGGGCTTCTATCTATTTAAGGCGTGCGTAGAGTAAACTGTTCATAAGAATAATTAACCACATAGGATATTCTAATAAGATATTATGGGTAATGACGCATTAAGAAGTCTGCCTTCGGTAGATAGTGTGCTCAACGAGCTTGCTGTGAGCGAAGGTGAAGATTGCTTGGCTTCGCAGGTAAAGTCGGCGATGGTTAGAGAGCTCTTGGATGAACTTCGTAAGGTTCTTTCGGGCGGCGCGGGAGCGTCGATAGATATATCCCTTACATCTGTGGCAGAAGAGGCCGCTCGGCGTGTGAAAGCCTTTGGAGAGTTAGGCCTTGAGAGGGTCGTCAATGCGTCGGGCACGGTACTCCATACAAACCTCGGAAGAGCCGTCTTAAGTCAAGAGGCTATTGAGGCGATGAGTTTTGCGGCAAGCGGTGGTGTGGATCTGGAGTTCGATACGGCCCTTGGGCAAAGAGGTGAGAGAGATGCACGCACCGAAGAGCTTCTCTGCCACCTTACTGGAGCCGAGGCGGCATGCGTTGTGGGCAATAACGCAGGTGCTGTTCTTATAACACTTAACGCTCTTGCCGAGGGCAAAGAGGTGCTCATATCCCGTGGCGAGCTCGTTGAGATAGGCGGTTCATTTCGTCTGCCCGATGTCATAGAAAAGAGCGGGTGCGTTATGCGAGAGGTAGGCACCACCAACAGAACTCATCCAAAAGATTATAGGGATGCCGTTACACCTGATACGGCTATTATATTCAAGGCTCATAAGAGTAATTACGAGGTCGTGGGCTTTACCTCTGAGGTCGACCTTCCCGAACTTGTTGGTATTGGACGCGAGAATGCCTTGCCTGTAGTGGAAGACCTCGGTAGCGGGGCGTTAATAGATATGTCGACGTACGGCCTTCCTAAAGAACCCGTAGTAGCAGAACGTATAAAGGCGGGAGCCGATATAGTTACCTTTAGCGGAGATAAGCTCCTTGGAGGGCCTCAGGCCGGCATCATAGTCGGGAGGAAGGTCTTTGTAGACAGAATAAGAAAGAACCCGTTGAAGCGCGCACTAAGAGCCGGTAAGCTCACCCTCTCTGCCCTTGAGGCAACGCTTAGGCTCTACCTTAAGCCGAATGAGGTGTTGAGAGAGAGGCTTCCGACACTGCGATACCTCTCAAGAGATATTGAAGAGATAGGGGCATTGGCCATAGAGGGGGCAGAGCTTCTGAGCCGTGCCCTTGGAAAAGATTATAAAGTTAAGGTCATAGACGGCGAGTCGCAGATAGGGAGCGGCTCTCAGCCTATGGCGAGGCTTAAGAGCAAGCTCGTATCGGTAACGCATAAAGAAGGGCGCGACGCGTCATTTATATTCAAGGCGTTCCTTAAGGCCAAGCCGGCGGTGCTTGGCAGGGTGAAGGACGATTCTTTTCTGCTCGATATGAGAACCATAGATAAGGCCTCCGATATTGTGCCGTCGGGTTTTCTGGGTAAATAGAAGATGTTTTTGAAATGAAAGAATTACTATGAGAGAGAAAAAATTTACATTATTGCAGAAGGCCATCATAGCGCTGATTATAATACTTCTGCCTATAGCCGTGACCTTCTTAAGAGGTTATTATCAGAATAAAGAGCATTTAGTCAGTAATATGTTGCGCGACATGACCTTTGTGGCAGAGGCCTACGAGGGGCAAGTCTACCTGTTCCTTGAGATGACGACACGACGCGCCGAGGATTTTTCGAGTGACGGCTTCATAAGAGACGGACTCGCTAAGATTGTTAAAGGAGATAGTGCGGCGGCCGCCGCAGTAAGTGATCATCTAATACGCAATAAGAAGACCCTCGATAAGACCATACATGACATATATGTTACAGCTCTCGACGGTGTGGTTATATCGTCGACAGAACCAAGAGCCATTGGTTCTGATATCTCTTCAATGGATTACTTTAAGGAAGGGCGTACCGGAAATTCTATCGTTGAGACTCTTGACATCCACGGTATGCCTGCCATAGCCGCATCCGTTCCATTGACCGACAGAAAAACAGGAGAGCCGATAGGGGTTCTCACCAATTTTATCCTACTTACAGAACTAAATAAACTCTTGACCGGAGATATGATTCTCGAATACGGAGCCTTGACTCAGCATGAGGGTAAGCGTCAGACCTTCGACGCTTACCTCGTTAACAAGGAGAAGTTCTTCATAACGGAGTCTAACCAGATAGACGACCCTCCGGTTGATTATATGGTCGATACAAACCCCGTCAGGGCTTGCCTTGAAGGTTCAGTTGAGGTTACCGACGTATATGTAGGTCTTGCCGGCAAGGAGGTCATAGGTGCTTCCATGTGTCTGCCGCAATTCGGATGGACGCTCCTGCTTGAGATGGATGCTTATGTTGAGACGGCCTCCATACGTGTGATGTTTCGCGATGCCGTTATAACAGGCCTTATTGTCATAGGGCTTATCGGGTGGCTCTTCTTCCTATTCCTCAGGAATATTATCAGGCCTCTGGAGACTATAGCCAATGCCGCCGAGATGGTTGGTAGAGGGGATTACGATATTCATATCCCTGTGCGTACTACAGACGAGATAGGTGTCCTTGCCTACACCATCAACGATATGGCTAAGGATATAGGCGAGAGCACGAAGGCTCTTATAGAGAGTGAGGCGAGGCTTTCGGATGCGCAGAGGATAGCTCACTTCGGTAATTGGTATTGGGATATAAAAAGTAATGAGCTCCTTTGGTCTGATGAGATATACAGGATATTCGGTTACGAACCGCACGAATTTATAGGCACATATGAAAGATTTATGAGCAGTGTGCATTCCGATGATAGAGCATTAGTGAAGAGTGCCGTAGAGAAGAGCTTGAGCGAGCAGGTGCCCTACAGTATCGACCATAGGATAATCTGTGAAGACGGCACCGAGCGTATCGTCCATGAAGAAGGTGAAGCGGTATTTGACGAGGCCGGTAAGCCTGAGTCCATGCTCGGTACGGTACAGGATATAACCGATAGAAGGAGAGCCGAGTATGAGATGAAGAAGCTCTCCACGATAATAGACAATAGCATAAATGCCGTATTTATAACCGACAGGAATGGTGTCATAGAGTATGTTAATCCTGTATTTGAAAGCCTTACCGGCTATAGTTTCTCTGAAGCCGAAGGCAAGAACCCTTCGATACTTTCTTCAGGCGAGACCCCTGCCTCTGAGTACGAAGATCTATGGAATACGATACTCAGCGGCAGGACATGGCGCGGAGTATTTAAGAATAGAAAGAAGGGCGGAGACAACTATTGGGCAAGCGGTATCATTACGCCGATTAAGGACGATAGCGGAGAGGTTACTCACTTCCTTGCCGTACAGGAGGACGTAACCGAGCGCATGCAGTCTGAAGAGGTTATGGAGTATATGGCTCACCATGATGAGTTGACGGGACTCTATAATCGTTTTAGGTTTATAAATATGGTTGGCAGTTGGATAGAAAAGTTAGAGGAAGAAGGCGGGAAGAAGGCCGTCATGCTTTTGCTCGATGTAGATCAATTCAAGATGATAAATAATACTTACGGCCACGGTCTTGGCGATGAGTTGTTGGCTCGTATCGGAGTCTTACTTGAAGAGACGGTCAGCAGTGTTGAGAGCACTATGATTATCAGTGATGACGCTTCGGATAGTTCTATCCTTTCACGCCTTAGCGGTGACGAGTTCGCTATATTCCTGCCGACACTTGACGAGGCCGCAGCAAAGAAGGCCGCGGAAATATTCAGGAAGGCTGTAGAAGAGTTTACTCCGCGAGAGGTCTCCGAGCACTTTACGGCGAGCATAGGAATATCTCTATATCCCGACCACGGTGTGAACGTAAGGCAATTGATATCCAGGGCCGATGCTTCTATGTTTAGGGCAAAGGAGCTGGGTAGGAATAGGTGCCACCTCTACAGCCCTGATGATAGAATAGTTGAAGAGATGCAGTCCAGGCTTAAGTGGAAGGAACGCGTCATAGAGGCCATGGAGAAAGACCGCCTTGAGCCGTGGTTTCAGCCGATACTGAACTTCGAAACGGGAGAGATTACCCACTACGAGGCACTTGCCAGAATGTATGGAGACGAAGGCGAGATTATACTTCCGGGTAAGTTCATAGAGGTGGCCGAGAGGTTTGGTCTTATCAGTGAGTTAAATCAGATTATAATAGAGAAGGCTGTGAGGTCGCTCAAGAAGATCAATGAGACAGACCCGCAGATGAAGTTTGCTATTAACCTGTCGGGACGATTAATAGGCGATGAAGATGTCTTTATCTTCTTAGAGAAACTTATAAAAGAAACAGCTGTAGATCCGAAGAATATTATCTTTGAGATAACAGAGACCGCGGCGGTAAGGGATCTCACAAAGGCCGCGGCCTTTGTCGATCGACTGAAAGAGATTGGCTGTAGCTTCGCCCTCGATGATTTTGGCGTAGGCTTTACTTCGTTCTTATATTTGCGTGATTTAAATGTCGACTACATAAAGATAGACGGTTCTTTTATCAGAAAACTTCATACCAACGATAAGGACCAGCTCTTTGTTAAGGCATTGGCCGATATCGCGCGAGGGATGAAGATAAAGACCATCGCTGAGTTCGTTGAAAATGAAGAGATACTTGAGATACTGAGGTACTTAGGTGTGGACTATGCTCAGGGTTACTTCGTCGGAAGGCCTGCTCCGTTTAAGGATATTAAGATCGTGAGAGGCAAACTCTCTTGAATGCTACAGCGGTGACGTCTCGGTGTTGATCTATGAAAAAAAATCAGCACTCTTCTTTTTTATAGCGGTCACTTTTATTCTATTTGGTGCTTACGCGCATAGTGCGTCTGCGGCCGGTGGTCTTGAGCCTGAGAAGCTTCCCTTGGCTAAAGAAGAAACCTTGAAGCCGAGCGCAGCCCTGAATGAAAAAGCCAAGACCTTTAAGTCCATAGGCGAGAGGTTTGATGGGGAAGAGTTAGACTTTAAGATAAGTTTTTGGATATTCAGTAGTGTCGCGCGCGGTCACTTGACCATGGAGAAAGAGAGCGAAGGAATATATGTTGTAACCTTTTCGGCTAAGACCACCGGTGTTGCCAGATGGCTGCGTAAGAGGAAGGATAAATACATAGAGAGGATCGAAGAGCTTGATGGCGGACGCAGGTTCAGAACCCTCAGTCTCGAAGAACACTCTAAGATAGGTTCGAAGAAGAGAAAGACCATCACTACAATAGACCATAAAGAAGGGGTTATGAGCTGGACGAAGTGGAAGAACGATAAATTTCGAAAGACCGAGTCACTTGTAATACCTGAAGGGCGAAATTACGACGGCCCATTTACGGCGTTTTATAATTTTCGTTACGGCGCGTACGGCGATATCACTCACGATAAAGAGTATCTCGTAAAGACATTCCCTAAGCACCAAGACGATGAGTTGGATATTTATATACGACTCCTCAACGCAGGGGATTCGGCAAAGCGCATTAAGAAGTGGCGTATAAAAGAAGCCGACGCGGAAGGCGGTTATATGTCCGCAATAAAACTCGATAAAGAATTATTCGATTCCAAGTCAGGGGACATAGATATGTTCTTTAATTCCGAGATGATTCCCGTTAAATCGGTTGCCAAGGATATAATGCTATTCGGTGATGTCAGAGCCGAGTTCGTGCCGGCAAATGAATCTAAAGATTAATCCTTCTTGCCGTCCCCGATAGTCCTTGCCTATCACCACTCCTAAAGTTACTCCCCGCGTTACTGTGAACACACCTTTACTTAAGGTATTCGAGTATTAATAAAAGTGCTTGACAAGCACATAAATCTATTGTATATTACGAGTCACCTTTCGTTAAATAGCCCTTCTAATACACCCTTACTGTTACGTTAGCTTGTATAGTACGATATTCCTTTGTCGTTATGGGCGGCTAAGGCGTATGTATTGGATTTCTCAGGGATTTTTCATTTAGCGACGGCATCCATATTACCGTGGTTTTTTAGGTTATCTTTAAGAGGAGGGAGGGCGGCCGGCCTTTTTGTGTGCATAATACGCACACCTATACTACAACAATATGATGGAGGTATCTTAGATTGAGTGACTTCACGAGGATTGATCCAGATAGTTTTTATGGAGAACTTAAAGGAGAGGGGGTTGAACTGAGGGACTTGCTGTGGCCGTTGGAGTCTCTAAGCCCCAGAGAGAGAGCTATATTTGTCGAGTATCATTACTGGAACACACATATGAAGGTCGTAGCAAAGAGCCATAGAATATCACTTGGGAGGGTCTATGAAATACTCTATAGAGCAGAAAGGAAGATCGCGTCTTCAAGGCCACAGGAAGAGGAGGAAGGCCGTGGAAGTAGTGGTCCAGAAAGAGGGCACTAAGATAGATTGGCTCGAATACAAGACACTTAGGCAGTACCAGACAATGTCAGATATCCTGACAGGTAATGATGAGAGAGTTCTCTCGGATAAGTCCGGTAAGAAGGATTCTTTTGTTAATGGCTCCGATTGGTTGACGAAGGATCTATGATTTAAGTAAAAGCACTATATAAAATATAATAGTTTTAAGGCGTACCATCTTCAGCTTTGTATCTGAAATGGTGCGCCTTTTTTTTTAAAATATTTGTCGATATATTTCTGTTTTTTCTTCAAGGGTAGAATAAAAGTCATTAATTTTTTAAATCAAATTAAAAGGTTAGGTCTTTAGGGGTAGAAAGAAAACACCATAGGGTATATCGCACGAGATATGTTCTGCATATAGCTCGCGAGAAAATAATCAGGAGGTGTGCTTTATGAATTATTACGGTGGTAGTTATCTTGGTACGGGAGACTCTACGGCATTCTTTAACGGAAGTAGCGGTGGGCGTGTGAAGGTTCTGTTGAGAGAGGTTGAAGCGTGTAGGGTATGTACAAGGCGGTTTCTAAGTCTTTATCCGTTAAGTAGTTGTGACGAACACGTCGGTCTCGATAGTTTTTAGGAGAGACTATATATGGCGATAGAGTGGGGAAAACTCAGGACAGAGTACGAGTCAGACATAGTAAGTGTAGATGAACTGTCAAAGAAGTACGGCTGCAAGGCACAGACGATAGAGAGAAGGGCAAAGAAGTATGGTTGGGTTAAGAGGGTAAGGGGTGAAACCCCTTCAGGGCTGAAGCAGGAAGGTAAGGAGAGAAGAAGGGTTAGTCCATTGCCGTCAAGATCTAAGCCAAAGGAGAGTACGCGAATACTCGGCGAGCATAGAAGGCTCTGGCAAAGCGTTAAGGGTACATTGGTCGAAGGTATTGCCGAGGGTGATGAGAAGAGACTCAAGGTCGCCAAGATTGCGGGCGACGGTCTCCTAAATATAGTTAAAGGAGAGAGGCAGGCATGGGGAATTACAGAGGGCTCTACCGATGTATCTGCCGAAGAATTATTAGGTGTCGTTAAAGAGATGGAAGAAGCTACGGTCTCACGCGGAGCAGAGACGGCTCTGGAGAGAGAATAAAAGATTTAAGGTTGTAGTCGCAGGCAGGCGTAGCGGCAAGACAGAGCTTGCTAAGCGTAAGCTGGTTCTTTCTTTATGGGGTTCTAAGTCCTGGTTGGATTCTCGTTACTTTGCCGCGGCACCTACGCGCGGACAGGCAAAGAGGATCTTCTGGAAGGATTTAAAGAGACTTATTCCGGATACTTGGATAAAGAAAATATATGAGACCGACCTATGTATAACGACAAAGTTCGGCTCAGAGCTTTGGGTCGTCGGACTTGATAAACCGCAGAGGATAGAGGGTGTCGGTTGGGACGGCGGCGTCCTTGATGAATATGCCGACATGAAGGGCGGCTTGTGGGCAGAGAATGTAAGGCCTTCGCTCTCAGACAAGGATGGATGGTGCTGGCTGATAGGCGTTCCTAATGGCTTGAATCACTTTAAGGAGTTGGCCGATTACGCAAGCTCAGGGGGGGACGCGGATTGGGGGTTTTATAGTTGGCCGTCTTCGGAGATACTTCCTCCTGAAGAGATAGAGTCCGTTAAGCGTACCTTAGACTCGAAAACTTTTCGCCAGGAATATGAAGCATCATTCGAATCGGCAAGCGGACGCGTATACTACGCATATAGGAGAGATACTCATGAAGATGCTTCGATAACTTTAAATCCAAAACTTCCGATAATACTTTGTTGCGACTTTAACGTAGACCCATGCGTATGGGAGTTAGTACAGAGCGATGGATATTTAGTCAAGGTCTTCGATGAGGTCGCGTTAAGAGATACGAATACCGTAGAGATGGCAAGGGAAGTTAAGAGAAGGTACGGAGGCCACAGGGGTGGATTCATAGTCTACGGCGACGCTGCCGGAGCTTCAAGGTCCACTACCGGTAAGAGTGATTATGTGCTTCTAAAAGAACTCGGCTTTAAAGACCAGCGCATAGCCAGGGCCAACCCGCAGGTCAAGGACAGAGTGAATGCCATGAACACGCTACTCTTAAACTCCAAAGGGGAGGTAAGGCTTACGCACCATCCCGTTTGCGGCTACCTTAGGAAAGACCTCGAAGGGATAACCTGGAGCGATAGCGGTGAGGGGATAGATAAGAGAGACGGCCTGAGAACGCACGCAAGTGATGCGATAGGATATTACGTTGACAAGGAATATTCACTTATAAAGAAACGTCTGAATACTTCAAAACGATTTTATAAATAAGAGGAGACGAGATGACGAGAGAAGAACTTTTAAGTACACACCCCGACTATGACGCAAATATAGGAGAGTGGCAATTTTTTATGCGCAGTTACTTTGGCGGTAGAATTTACCACGAAGGCGATTATCTTCTTCAGCACCCCTTTGAGAGTGCCGGTAACTATAAACGCCGTAAAGATATTGCCTACTACTACAACTACTGCGGCCCGATTATAGACATAATGGTCTCGCATCTTTTCCGTAAACCGCCTAAGCGTGATTACGGTTCATTTACCGACGATAGGCTCTTCCGTTCATTCCTGAATGACGCAGACCTTGAGGGGCTAAGCTTTAATCAATTCATGCGTGACGCTCAGAGGTTCGCGTCTATATATGGTCGTGTCTCAATCATAATTGACAAGCCTGTAGTAGTGCCGGGAACGAGAGCCGTTGCCGAGGATTATGATATACGTCCTTATCTTTCGCTTATAACGCCTGAGAACCTTGTGGACTGGAATTATATACGACTCTCATCGGGAAGGCCGGTGCTCGATAGTGTTAAGGTGCGTGAAGATTCATTGACCTATCGTATATGGAATAGAGATTCGTGGGAGCTTTGGCGTATAGGTGCCGCCGGCAGTGATAATGACGGCGACGCAGTATTGATAGACTCAGGCGTTCACGGCCTCGGTATCGTTCCTATAGTTAACCTATACAACAAGAGGTCGGGCGTAAGGATGGTAGGTGCTTCCGATATTCAAGATATAGCCGATATAAATAAGAACATCTACTACCTCTGCTCAGACGCAAAAGAGATTATAGAGAATACGGCATTCCCGATGTTGGCCATTCCTTATGAGAATGCGGC
Organism: Deltaproteobacteria bacterium; assembly: GCA_030631875.1. Lineage (GTDB taxonomy): Bacteria > Desulfobacterota > GWC2-55-46 > GWC2-55-46 > DRQE01 > DAOVKH01. Next base: position 13,200 of record DAOVKH010000001.1, read on the forward strand.
GTCTTCCGCTTCAGATGGTGATCGTGAGATTGGACCGAGGAATATTCTTCAATTCGACCCGAGCGAACCGGGTGCGAGGCCTTACTGGCTCGAAGCACCGCACTCTTCTTTGAGTGAGATACGCAAGTGGGTAAGGCAAGATATAACTGAGATTCATCGCATAGCCAAGATGGGTGGCGTTAAGTCAACGGAAGACTACAGTCAGGCGAGAAGCGGGGTTGCCATTGAGCTTGAGTATCAGCAACTACACTCCATGCTCAGCGAGAAGGCCGACAACATAGAACAGGTTGAAAGTCAGTTACTTAATTTATTTGGTATGTGGCAGGGAGTGAGCTTCGACGGTTATGTTGATTACCCTGATGATTTTTCGGTTAGGGAGTTGGATAGAGACATAGAGCGCGCCATAAAGGCGCTTAGTGTAGGGGTAGAGTCCAGGACCTTCAAACGCGAGGTCGAGAAGTCTATCGTCGGCGCGGTACTTACCAAGCTGGATGGTAATAAAAAACGCGAAATAGATGAAGAGATAGACAACGGCTAAGGTTTGAAGGTCTCTGTACCCATACTTGGCGCGGCAAAATTACCCTCGCGCAGTGCCAAGGAATTTTATTAAAGAGGGGATAGATTAAAAGGAGAAGAGTGAATGAGTAAAGGTTATGAAGGTGATAGAGCTTTTACGGGCGATGGCCAAACAGTAGATTCATCTCGGGTGGCGTTTACGCCCGAGCAACAGGTCAAGGTGCAGGAGCTTATAGACGAGTCCTACAAGAGGGCATACCAAAAAGCTCGAAAGGGCACTGTCTCGTCAGCAGACGTTGAGCTGATGCAACACGAGATAGGCGGGCTTCGAGAAGAGCGAAAGAGGGCGGCCATACTTGGCTCTGTATCACGCCATAATGTCGTTGACTCAATGGAGGTAGCCGAGCTTATAAGGGGTTCGGTCGTTGAGGGTGACGGCGGCGCTCTTGGCGTTATGGTTAATTCAAAGGACGCTGAGAGTGGAGGTGTGATGATGGGAGTAGATGAGTATGTCGATAGTTGGTTGTCCGATAGGCCACACCATATGCGAAGTCCGGGTATGGTCGGTGCGGGGTCTTCCGCGGCCTTCTTTGGCGGTGGAGGAAGGAAGGCATACAACCTCTCTGACCCAAACCTGTGGCGCACCTTGCCGCGAGAAGAAGTGGATAGGGTCTTGAGTGAAGGGATAAACGTCCAAGGCGTGTCGGGTCAGACCTTCAGCTTTAAGGATGTCAAAAATCCTTTCCTTGAGGCAAAGAAAAGAAGCAATAAGACAGGAGGATAATTTTTATGGCAAACGAAGTAACTACAGGAGCAGGTTCTGCCGGCGAGTTGGTAGCGGCAGAGATAGTATCAAGGCTTGTAATAGACGCGGCCTACGCCGAGGCAGTCATGCCCGTGCTCGTAAGGACGGCCGACATAAGCGGTGAGTCGACCAATACGGTCGACTTTCCAAAGTGGCCTCTATTGAGCGCGAGCGATCTAAGCGAAGGCACAGATGCCAGTAACACGGCCGTCAATACAAGTTCTACGAGTGTCATCTCCGATGAGGCCGGTATCATGATAACCGTTACCGATATGCTCTTAAATGGCGCAGGCATCGGAGGGCTTGAGCCGTACGCAATGGAGCTTGGTAAGGCTCTTGCCAATAAGATAGATACAGACCTTCTCGGAGAGGTTGGAGACTTTACAAATTCCGTAGGCACATCTGGTGCCGCTATGACGGAGGCAAACTTCCTCGAAGCAATATATATGCTCGAGAGTGCCAACGCCAAAGGCCCCTATGCCTGCGTACTGCATCCTGTGCAGATAAGGGATCTAAGGCAGGCTCTTGCTTCAGCAACAGGAGCCGTATGGGGAGGTCCGAGTGCTCCGGCCGCGGATCTCGGCGCGTTCGCAAACCTCTACGGTGTGGATATATACAGATCCACAAACTGTGCTTCGGTCAATGTCGACGCAGACCGTCAGGGCGTTATGATGCCTCAGGGCAATAACAGTGGTCTTGCCTTTGTGCTTAAGACCGGTGCGAAGACCGAGTTTCAGAGAGACGCATCACTTCGCGCAACAGAGATAGTCGTTACGGCTGTCTATGGCGACGAGTGTGTAGACGCGGACGCAAGCGGTGGTGTGGCGATAATCACCGACCACGAGTAGGTAGAGCGTTAGGTATTTACGAAGAGGCCTTTCTTTATTACGAGGCCTCTTCGTAAACCTTAAAAAGATGCAGGGAGATAAATTTATGTCCGACATAGTTCGTTCGATGGAGCGTAAAGGATTTAAAGCACTTGCGGTAAATGATAGAGGCGGGATTGGGTTTAAGGCTTCCTTCAAAGAAGACCTCGAAGAGCTTGAAGAGCCGGTCTGGTTCGATACAGGGCTTAAGATGAAGGGCATCGACAAAAACGGTCTTACAGTCGAGGTAAATAGGAGCGTATGTGCGCGTGATAAACAGAAGTATAGAGAGTACGAGGCAAATGGATGGAAGCCTACGGGTGTAGGCAATGGATAAAGCCAAGGTCGTTGACCGAGTAGTAGGACGTATATACAAGGAAAAATTAAAGAGCGGTGCCACCTTACCGAGCGGTAAAGAAGTTAAAGAAATGAAACGTAGGGTAGTCAGTGCGGCTGAAAAGGTAGATAGAAGAAGAGATAGAGTTTGAGAGTTTACTTTAAGAGAAAAGAGAGGTCTTGTTATGGCTGAGTATTACCTTGAGATAAATGAAGAACTTACCGAAGAGACGGCTCTAAGCCGTCAGCCTTTAGGAGTCAGGGTTTCGGTTGCAGGTAGAGAAGATGCCTTGGAAAAAGTTTCTATCTTCGAGCCCTTTTTTGACGGAAGGCTCTATACAAAAGAACTTCACAGGTGTAACCACGATAGTGGTACTCCGTGCGCAAAGGAGACGCTCTAATGGCATTAACCGTTGGGCTTAAGGCTCTATATCACTTAAATGGTGACGCGAGAGATTCTTCGGGTAACGGTAACCACGGAACGGTAGTAGGAGCAACGGTTGAATCTGAAACGGTAAAGCTTGGTTCAGCGGCTTACTCATTTGACGGCGTAGATGACCGTGTAAGCATTCCTCTTCTGAACTTTGATGAGGTAAGTGTTGCTTTCTGGTTCAACCGTTCGTCGCTGGATTCAGTTAATGCCGACACAGTTTTTGGTGCTTGGAAGTGGAGCTCGGATGTACAGTTACAGGAAGGTTTTGACGTTGGAAGGTTTTTTCAACTTTCCCCTAATAAGTGCGATTTTACGATTGTTACTGAGGACGGAGGCGGCGTGAGGTCTGTAAAGACCGTTGCACATAACGTAGGTGACAGCACGGGTAGCTGGACACACCTCGTTGCTACATATTCAAAATCTACAGGCGAACAAAAGTTATACATAGACGGTCTGCTAAGAGATACCACTGCACACATCGCAGGTAACACTATAGTACACTCGACATACTTTGTGGATATGTGGATAGGGGCTTCGCGTGTTAATCAGGGATACTTTAACGGATTTATAGACGAGGTGGCTCTGTGGGATAGACCCCTGAGTGACGGTTCAGTTTCGGTCGGCGAGGTGGCCGGAGGCGAAGTAGCAGAATCATATAATGACGGATTTGGACGAGAAATTAAACTTACGCCGAAAGGGTATGTACCAAGGTCTGTGCATAAGGCGATTAAAGTAAAGGCGGTGAAGGTATGAACCAGCAATTTTTGATAGATACGGCAGATAAGTTTCGAACTTACATCTATGCGGATAATATATGTATAGTGCCGAGCTCGGCGACTATTACTATATACAAGCCGGGTGGAGATGTTTTGCTCGTAGACTCTGCCACTATGGGCGTGGAAGCCGACGGCCTATTGACCTATGAGCTGAGTGCTTTGGATAACGCTACTGTCGATAGAAGTTACAAGAGTATTATAACTTACATATATGACGGGGAGACTTATTATATAAGCATTTTTTATGATGTCGTTCATTCAAGGCTTACAAAGGTTATAACCGATGACGATCTTGTTAGAGAATTCCCGCAGTTGAAAGACGCAGAGTGGAGAGTCCACGGTACGGCCGATAGCGGTACGACAACCACCATTGTCGACGAGGAGCTTAAGCGTTATGCAGAGGGTTATTTTACGGGCGGCCTTGCCTATTCAATAGACAAGGATGAGACGCGCGAGATAACGGACTTTGTCGCAAGCAGTGCTACCGTTACCGTTAAGGCTTTTGGCTCAGCGGTAATAAGCGATAAGTATATTCTTACACGTTCATTTTTGAGAGAGATAGAGCGTGCTTTTGAAAAGATAGAGGAGAGGCTCATTGCCGCCGGCAAGAGGCCTGAGCTTGTATTGGATTCTCAGGATTTGAGAAGCCTACATATATACGCATCTGTCGCTGAGGTAGCAAAAGGGTTGTCATCTAAGGTCGATGATTTTTGGTGGACTCTGTGGAAGGAATATGACGTTAAGGCCGACAGAGCCTTTGCGGTACTGCCCATTAAGTACGATACTTCGGGCGACGGTTATATAAGTTCCTCTGAAGATGGTTTACATCTTGGGTCTATAAGAACAGGTAGGGGGTAGAGCGGATGTCTAACTATCAGGTGGTAAGTTCTATTACCGAAAACTTAAGGCAACTCCTGCAGGGTGAGGGGATAAAGTTTTCAGCCAAGGTATTCGAAGACGAGAGTGCTATACCGATGAGCCTTATTCCTTTCGGGAGGATACTCTATAAAGGAGAGAGCTTTGAGCACTCTTATGGAATGAAGCCGGGGTATGTTGACGCGGAGTTTCTAACGACCGTTACCCTTAAGGGTAACGACGATGCCTCCTTAATGGATGAGGCACAGCTCTGGACGCATCGTCTGCGAGAAGCTGTAACGGTATCGGCCGTTAATGTTGGAGGCTTGTCGGCTTCGAAGCCGGTCACTCAAGCTGCCATAAGTAAGGTTGATGTTAAGCGTGATGGAGAGCTTATTTCTTTAAGCGGCGTGGTTACGCTTAGATATAGAGAAGGTTGAAAATTTAATATATTTAAAGGAGGTAGTTCAAGATGGCTGAAAGTAAGATGTACCTTGCCGTTGGTGAAGAATCAACGAGAGGGGTTAAGGAAGTGGCAACAGTAGGGTTCATACCGCTCTTGTCACCGTCTATTCCAAAGATGGAATTCGACGAGATACGACGTACAGAAATGCGAGGTACGAGCGGGGTCATGGGAGATACGTCGGTTACGCGCATGAGCCGCAAGTGGGGGGCGTCCATGGAGATGCCGTTCTTTACCGAGGCGGGCGGAAGTAAGCCCATGGTAGGGACTATCTTAAAGCACTTCTTCGGCAGTGCCGTGAGCGCACAGCAGGGGACGACTAACGCTTACGCGCATATGATCTATCCCGTTGCAGATCCTTTTTCGACGGCGAATTTAAGTGACTCTGCCTTAACGTTGAACTTGAATATCAACGAGGGGGCTGTCATGAAGAACTGGCCCTTTGTGGGAGGACGAGTCAGTAGCCTTAGCTTTGAGCAAGAGGCAGGTCAGCACTTGAAACTCTCCGCGGAATTCTTCGGACAGTTCAGAGACGACGTTACAGTCGAGATAGGTTCTCCGGTCTTCGCACTTGAAAATCTGCGCTGTGATTACAGCAACCTTAAACTCTATACCGGAACGATTGTGAGAACCGGCACGGCCCCCGATTATACGGACTTTGATTTTACGGCGGCAACACAGATAAAGCCCGACACTATAAGTGTCAAGATAGAGAACGGCATGGAAGACGTATTAAGATTGACCGGACTTGATTACTCCGATAAGACGCGCATGGGTAAGTTCAAGGTCTCGGTAGAGATGACGATAGACTGGGAAGATCCTTCAAGCGGCTTTAGCTCCGTCGACGAGTTCAATAGTTGGATTGCTTCAACGGCTTCAACGAATCTTTGTCTTGAGTGGGACAGCGGTACAGAGGCTGATACAGGCTATAACCATAAGTTCATAATCGATATACCGGTAGCGCTCAGGATGGGCGGCGAGGTAGAGTTCGACGCTGAAAAAGATCCAATGGTAACGCTCAACTACGAGGGCTTGTACGATGCCGATGGAGTTGGTTATATAGTAGGTTCTTTACTTCAAAATACGGCGACCTCTATTTAATAGAGTAGAAGCTGATAGGGAGGCTATAGAGTGGCTATCATAAGTTTCGATCAAGATGCTGTTGTAGATTATATTCCGTCTTACGGAGCGAATAGAGATTCGGAAGACCCCTGTACGGTGAGTCTCAGGTTTATCCCTTATGCGCGCGTGCAGTATTATTCGCGTATCATTGCGGCAAGAACAAAAGGTGTTATCGAGGCCGAGAAGGTTCAAGAGATAACGCAGAGTGTCCAGCGAAGACAATTTGTGGAGAGCGTTAGCAGGGTGTCAGGTTATTTTGTGGGAGCTAAAGAGGTCACGGATCCTAACGAGCTTTATGATACGGCGGATACGGAGCTTATAGTGGAGTTGATACGCGCTATGGAGAATGCACAGAGGTTAACCGAGGGCCAAAGAAAAAACTAATAGCGGGTCTCCGTTGGAGCAAGATGACGGATGGCAAGGGCCCGTTTAGTTGTGAGGCGTGTTCTGAAAGCGATAAAGGTATGCGTAATTGTTTTAACGTACGCGGACTCTCTGAAAGAGCACGCGCTCTGAGTAAGTATGATGAAGATGTTGTCTCTGAACATAAAAAAAATACGGCAAAGAAGGTATTTACGCTCGGAGATATAAGGTTATATGAATGTCCGCTCAGTTATATTACGAGCGATACGAGGGGAATCTTAAGGGTCTTATATATGGCGGATTTTCTCGGTACGTTGGTATTGGCCGGTGGAATTGCCGAGCAACCTTGTTGGTTTATTGAGGCAGTTGAAATCTACGGAGTTGAAAGTGCCAAGGCTTTAAAGGAGAAATAGATGGAAAAGGATAGAAGTGTTGAGGTCGTTATAAGTGCTCGTGATGAGTACTCAAAGACCTTTGAGAAAGTAGATAAGTCTATCGGTTCTCTCCAGTCGTCTGTACGGAGTAATGTCGATGGGGTTAAGCAGGAGTATGGAAAGACACTGCTCGCTCAATCCGCGGCGGTGGCAGGGAGCAACGGGGCAGACATAGAATTGTCCGGAGCCATTGCGCAGAAGGGATTCGCAGGCGATGAGAACGGCACGTCTTCTGCTGAGACCATGCGCATTGAGAATGAAGAAAAGGTATTGGCGACGACCGACTATAACGCTACACACTTGGAGCTAACTCGTCAGCGCCTATTGATGGAAAGTGAGATGGAGAGAGAAGGTTCTGATAGCCGTATGCAGAACGCTGCCAAGGAAAGAGACTTTAAGATGCAGGCCGTCTCTGATTATGCAGGAGCGGCTATAAGTTTAATGGGTAATCTTCTTACGGCAACGAGTGCGCACGGAAAAAGTTCTTTTAAATTAATGAAGGGCTTTGGTACGGCTCAGGCAATAGTCGATACCTACATGGGAGTGAACAGGGCATTAGGCTCAGCACCTCCTCCGCTGAACTTTGCGCTTGCGGCCTCGGTCATGGCTTCCGGTATGGCGACGGTCAGTAAGATAAAGGCTACAAGCCCAAGCGGAGGTAGCGGGGCAAGGGGCGGAGTATCAAGAGGCGCAGGAAGAGGCGCAAGAACAAGAGGGCTGGAAGTACCCATCAAGGCCAATGGTGAGGCGGAGAAGCAAACACAGAAGGTTACGATAAATGTGCATAATCCTCTGAGCGAACAAAACTGGGATGCAATTAGCGAAGATATAGTGGGTGCTATAAATAAGGCCGGCGAACGTAACGTCGCTCTTACCATAAAGAATACGGAGGATTAAAAGGTGGTCTTAGATTGGGCGAAGGTTAAATTCTTTTACGATACGATGTTAGGTACGCCGTCGTCGACACTTCAGGCAACATCTACCGAGAGCGGCGACTATGACGTTAAGTATCTACATAACTGGCTTGAGACTAACAAGTGGCAGGCCGCTGATTCAAGCACTCCGCAATATATAACATATGACGCAGGAAGTGGGAATTCCAATGAAGCCGACTATCTTATTGTATACGGACATAATTTGGCGGAGGCAGGCGCAAGCATTACGCTTCAGTACTCAGACGACGGTTTTATCTCGGACGTGAATGACGTCTTTACCACTGAGGCGATAAGCTCTGACGCTGTATATCTTAAGGAGTTCGTAGGCCCGGGAGCGTATAGGTTTTGGCGTTTAAAGATAGAGGGGCCTTTATCCGAAGTTCCCTGCATGACGCTTTGCCTATGGGGTGAAGCAACAGAGCTGGATTACTGCACGTCAAGCTTTGATCCTAATGAAGAGGATATAAAGGCTAACGTAGGAATAAGCTACGGCGGCTATCTTACCGGCAGTCACATAAAACATGTTGAACGCAGGATGCTCTTGAACTTCAGTGATTCGGATTCCCTGCTCTATCAGAAGATAAAGCTTTGGAGAGACACACATGGGTTGAATAATCTTTTTGTGGCATGGGAGTTGGCAAATAACCCCGCAGACGTATGGCTGATGAGGCCTTCGCCGAGGTTTAGAAACCCGCTTAATGAGACCGGGCTCTATAGGGATATTTCCATAGAGCTTAACGGAAGGAAGGAGTAGGCGTATGGCTATAACTCTTTCAGATGCCTACCTCGGAAAGCTTAAAGAAGGTGTCAATGAGCCAAATGTTATATTGGAGGTTACCTTAGATAGCGGCACCGTTAAGTGGGGTTACTCCACGGGCGGGTTTTCCGACGTACTACCCATAGTGAAGAGCCTGTCGTCGTTACAAAATAAGCTCGATATAAAAGGCGGCTTTGTGACCCTTGGGCAGATTACGGTCGTTATCAGCGGACGAGATAACTTTAAAGAACTCTTGAGAGACGAATTCTTAAAGAACAGAAGGGTTGTACGTAAAGACGGTTTTAGCGCCGTAACTTACGACGATTACGCCGCTACATTTACAGGTACGATATAGAATTGGTCGAGGCGAGGTGACGAGCTTACCATAACTATAGCCGACGATATGGTTAAGGCGAAAAAGAAGATACCTCTTGAGAATTCAACCAATACGCAGGTACTCGATTATAGGGCGATGAATCCCGTCGATATAATGCTCGATATACTTTCAAATAGGCTCGGCATTGATCTGTTACACATCGACACTGCGCAGTTTGAATCAGAGCGGGATATATGGCTCTCCGGGTGGAAGTTTGACCGTCTTCTTACTAAACCCGAAGATGCCATAAAGTATTTGGGCGAGCTTCAGGTAGAGACCAACTCTTACATAGTACATGATGGCGAGAAGGTAAGTCTTAAGTACTTTGGTCCGCCTACTCCCGGAAGTGATGTCCTCTCATGGAATGATGACATTAATATTCTTAACGCTACCTTTACGCAGAGGTCGGGATACGCGGAGGGCTTCTTTAACAGAGTAGTCTTTTACTATGACTATGATGAGAGCGGCAACGATAAGCCCGAGAACTTCGAGGCAGTCTATATAGCGACCGACACTTCTTCTCAAAGCAGTAGTGAGTGGAACGAGGTTAAGACCAAGGTCATTAAAAGCCGTTGGGTGAGGACTACTACTATCGCACAGCCAACGGATATAAGCGGTGTGGTTATATATCACTCAAGTACTGCGAACGGTATTGGCGAGGGCCTGCTTGAATTTGATTACATGGCCAACACACTCAGGTGGACAGCACCAGGAAGTACAGGAGGCGAGGAAGTAACCCTTGATAAAGATGGTAAATATCAACTCTTCGATGAGAGTAAGACGAAGTGGGTGCGTGTCGTCGTTGATACTTCAAGCCTGCCTACCAGTAATAAGATCGATACGGTAGCCATAACGGCCTTAAGCGGCAATAGCTTTGCCGCGACTATCGCGGATAAGTTACTTAAGCGTTATCGTAATCCCATGTCGAGTGTAAGGCTGCAAGTCGATATAAATGATCTTGCAAATGGCAGTAAGTTTTTAAAGCCGACCGATATGGTAGACCTGACGACCGATGAGGCCTGCGGAAAAGATAACGATACGTGGGCTTCTGAGCGGATGATGATTACTTCGCTAAGGCCTGATTTTTCCGGAGCCAGAGTTGACATAGAAGCGGTTCAGGCAAAGATGTATCGCAGTTACGGTTTTATAGCTCCGACATCGTACCCTGATTATCCGAGCGCGACCAGTAGGGAGAGAGAGTACGCTTTTATCGGAGATTTAAATAATAAAGTAAGTGGAGGTTTGGATGATGGTTATTACGTCTGGTAAGGAGGTGGAGCTATGACAGTACCGAGTAAGTCGTGGAGTCTAATAACGGACGGGCAGGTAGATGCCGACAGTCCGCTCGATACGACATTGATTACGGCCTTGCGCGATAACCTCGTGCACTTAGAGGAGTGGCTTGGTGACGGGTATGCGGCAACGAAGGATCATGACCATGACGGTTTAAATAGTAAGGTATTAGGCACTCCATCTATGCAGTCGAGCGGTTATCAGGATATAGCCGCCAGTGCTACATGGACGCCAAGTCTTGGGAGCTATCAATTTGTAGTTCATAATGCGACGGGGGCAGCGTCTCCGCAGTTATATATTGATTCCGCATGGAGGGGATGGACCGGAGCCGGCAACGGGATACGTGAGGTCGGAAGTTTTGGATACTTTGATGGAGCAAATATGAGGTTCCTTGAGAGAACCGGCGCGGGCACGGTAAGGCTCTGGTATCAAAAGTTTAATTAAGGAGGCGTTATGATTATAGATAAGACAAAAGAAGAGTGCGCTCATATACCTCATAGCCTTGACGGAGAGGTATTGCTTGAAGAGAGGAAAGATGAGGACGGTAATAGTAAGGGGTTCCTTACTATTAAACCGGAATACCTGAAGCACTACGGCGAGACGAAGAGCAGCGAAGAGCTTGCCGAGCTTGGCTTTGGCAAATATATGAATACGATTGCATCGGTGATGGCGCGTAGCGACATAAAGGGAAGGCCGCCGGAGGTTATCGTAGGATAAGTTATGGGAGATATAGATGAATTATCACGCGCCATCGGGCGTATTGAAGGTGCTCAGGTAGAGATGTTGAAGAACCAGCAGGAGATAAAAGAAGAACAGATTCTTTTGAGAGGTTCTATAGCAGAGCAACGTCTTAGTGTTGCTAAGATATCGGGAGCGGTAGCACTTGTATTTTCAGTTGTCGTTACGAGTCTTCGCGATTACTTCTTTAAAAACTAATAGGAGGTCTTCTTGAGAAAGATAGATAAAATAATTCTCCATTGCAGTGATTCGGACTTTGGAGATAAAGATCTAATAGACGGCTGGCACAGCGCGCGCGGTTGGGATGGAATCGGTTATCACTATGTGATACTCAACGGACATCCTTCGGATGCGCCATATAGAAGGTCCGAAGACGGGGTCATCGAAATCGGTAGAGACGTGGATGAAATAGGGGCACATTGTTACGGAGAGAATAAAGACAGTATAGGAATATCGCTGGTAGGGCGAAATCACTTTACTCCTCTTCAGCTCTTCGTAGCATTGCCGTTACTTTTATCCGCACTCTTAAAGGAGCACGGCCTTGGGGTTAAGGATATATTCGGTCATGGTGAATTCAACTCGAAGAAGACGTGCCCCAATATGGATATGAAGGTCTTTAGAGAGAACCTTTCACGTACGCTCTACTAAAGGGAGTTGGAGACGTAGAAGATAGAGAAGATGTTGTCGATTAAAGATAAGCTTCGGAGGGTTAGCTTCGAGCTAAGGAGGATTATGTTATGACACCGATTATAGGAGACCTTATAAAGAACACGGTAGGTAAGGTTGTAGGGCGTCTTGCCGATAAGTATCTGCCTAAGTCTATGAGTGAGGCAGAGAGAGCCGACTTTAACATGGAGGCCGAGCGTCTTGCCATAGAGGAGTATAAGACGGCGATAGCCGACGTGCAGGGCGCACGCGAACTTGCCATGAAAGAATCCGATGACGCTCCGCCTTGGACTAAAGTCCTTACCGTTACGCACAGACCGATGTGGAGTCTTTTAATATTGGCGGCCTTTGTGTGGACAATCGTTGCGCCGTCCTTTGGTATGAATGTGATAACCCTCACCGAGATACATAAGGATATAATGCAGACGGTTATTATCTTTTACTTTGGCGGTCGTACTGTAGAGAAGACGGCTGGGCTACTTCGTAAGTACAAGATGTAGCGTTCTTGGTAGAAGTTGTTTTTCCTAAACGTCCTTTTGTAGGCCTTTTGTGCCTTCGGAAGGGCGTTTTTATCTTATATAACGAGAGAGTGTTTGCCTTGCCGAAGAGATTGTTTTATAATATAGAGATGTTTCAAAGGACTTTAAATAAGGCCGTAAAGTTTTCAGGCATTGGCGTGCATACCGGCGAGCTTGTGGAGGTAGAGATACTTCCGACCGAGACCTCGACCGGTATAAGTTTTGAGCGAGGAGACCTTAAGGGCTCTCCCACGATAAAGGCTTTGGCTGAAAATGTTGTCGCCACTGATTTCGCTACTACCATAGGTATAGATGATTGCAGAATCTCTACGATAGAGCATTTAATGGCGGCCTTTTATTGTCTCGGTGTTGATAACGCCCATGTTATAGTCGGCGGCCCAGAGATGCCGATACTCGACGGAAGCAGTGCGCTACTCGTAGAGATGATAGAGGAGGCAGGGCTTAAGACTCAAAACGCTTCAAGGGAATACCTCTTAGTAAAAAAGCCTATAAGGGTTAAGGACGGAGAGCGCTTTGTATATCTTCTGCCATTTAGAAGTAGAAGCGCGGAGCAGACACTGACCATAGAGTGCACGATGGACTTTACTCATCCCAGCCTCGACAGGCAGAGCTACTCCATAGACGTAACGGCAGATACATTCAAGGAAGAAATAATGCGGGCTCGTACATATGGTTTCTTAAAGGACGTTGAGATGTTGAGGAAGAACGGCTTTGCCAAGGGTGGCTCCCTCGATAACGCCATAGTATTGGGCGAGGGTTATATAATGAACGAAGAGGGGTTGAGGTTTCCCGATGAATTCGTAAGGCACAAGGTCTTGGATCTTATTGGAGATATTTCTATGGCCGGGCGTCCTATAATAGGTAGAGTTAAGGCATTTCTCTCAGGCCACGGGCTGAACCATTCGCTCGTAAAGGAGATACTTAAGAGCACCGATAGTGTTGAGGTCGTAGAGCTGGTCGGTGCCGATATAAAGAGAGGTGTTGGTGGTAATTAGAAACCCTCAGCTGAATTACCTGATGTGATCATGAAGAGAGAAGGCCGAGTCTTATTTAGCTAAAGGTGCTTAATGATTTATATGCGTGGGGTATTTAGCCGCGCATTTTTTTATTTCATGCGGAGAACTCCGGCCAAAGTCGGTTCTGCATCTGATTCGGTCATATTGCCAATGGATTTAAATCACGTAAGTTGTTCTTTGTATGTCGCCTCTGATAGGTGGCGTTAAAGTAAAAAGCTCCATCCCGCATTGCGGGCTGGAGCCTTGAATTAAAAGGTAGTTATTCTCAGAGACTTATTACTGAGGAATTACGTTTATTGCCTTTGTGCCTTTTGCATCCTCTGTGAGTTCAAACTCTACGGGCTGACCTTCGGCGAGTGTCTTGAAGCCATCGCTCTGGATCGACGAGTAATGCACGAAGATGTCCTCACCTGAGTCCTGCTCTATGAAGCCGAAGCCCTTTGCTTCATTAAACCACTTTACTTTTCCCATTGCCATAACACAAACCCTCCTTTTATGAGTTTCATAAGCCATTGTGGTTTTGTAAAAGGAACAATGATACTTGTAAATGAACCCCTGAAACAAAACGCTACTATTAGCTTATTTGGCAAGGTTAGCTTAAAAGAAAAAGATTGTCAATAAATATCTTTAACTCAGCCCATATGCACGGCAAAGGCGGTTAAGTCTTCGGTAGCCTCTATGCCGCGAGTAGCCCCCTTTTCGACGACTATCATATCGCCGGCAGTAATCTCTTTTTTTTCGTCGTCGACGGTCATAATACCGGCACCGCTCAATATGTAGAATATCCCGGTACCGCTGGCATGAGGGGGGATTAATTGACCGGCCTTCAGGCATATGAGCGGAACTTTATAGTCGGGTGATACTTTGAGTATTCGAGGCATGAACGCATCGGAAAAGCCTACCTTCTCTGATACTCTTATAATTTCCATGGAATAGGTCTCCTCAATATTAGGGGAAAAAGATGGTGGAGGGTACCGGGGTCGAACCGGCGACCTTCTGATTGCGAACCAGATGCTCTCCCAACTGAGCTAACCCCCCCACATGGAATTAGGATTAAGTTTATTATTTTGCCACAGAAGCCTGTCTCTTACAAGAAGAAATCAGAGCATTTATTCCTATGATTTTATATTAGGTAGTCTGTCATGGTTGGGGCATGCAGGTAAGTAGTAAGCAAGGGAGACTCTCTCTTAGCGGTTGAGGATTTCTCTTATCTTCTCTTTGAGTTCTCTTAGGTCCGAGGATTTAACGATATATGCCTCTGATGCCCAAGTACCGAACTCCTGCTTGTAGTGAGGGTAGGCCGTGCAGAGTACGACCGGGAGAGTCTTCCATCTTTCTTTTATGCGCCTTAGAACCTCAACGCCGTCTATGCCCGGCATCTTTATATCAAGGAGCACGAGATCGATATTTGATTCATCGAGCCTTTCGAGTGCCGCTTCGCCGCTTGAGGCGAGGGCTACCTCATAGCCCTCCTCTTCGAGCTCTTCTTTATAGAGCAGGCGGATTCCTTCTTCGTCGTCTACTACGAGTATCCTGTTTTTCATCGACTATACCTCACACTTAGAGTATACAATAAAATTCAGATTAGTCACTTACTTCGTTATTGCACTATGATTATTAATGCTTCGAAGGCCGACGGTAAAGCTTACTCCACATGTGTCGTTGTTCTTGGCCGTTATCCATCCGCCGTGCCGTGTTATTATCTTATGAGTTATTGTAAGGCCGAGCCCTGTGCCGCGTTCCTTTGTGGTAAAGAAAGGGTTAAATATATCACCCATAAGTTCGGGCGGTATGCCGCCTCCGGAGTCGCTTATCGTGATTACGGCAAATTCGCCTTCTCTTTGGCTGGAGACAGTTAATTGGCCGCCTTTATCCATTGACTGTATCGCATTGGCGATAATATTGTCAAAGGCAATCTTTATCTGATCTATGTCGGCCATGACCAGTGGCGCTGGGTCCGTAAGTTGTTCCGTTCTTACCGTGATGTTGTGGCTGGCACAGGAGTCTTTGAATATTTCAATGGGCTCTGCCGTAAGGGAGTCTAAGCTATGAGCCTTTAGGTCGAGCTTGTGCTCGTCCGCTACGCTCAGGATGTTGTTGATGATGTTTTCGAGCCTCGTTACTTCCGTTGACATGCGGTCAACGTACTTGGCACAGGTGTTTTCTCCGAGTTCCTTCTTAAGCCTTGCCGTGAAGCCTCCGATGTTTACGAGCGGGGTGCGTATTTCGTGGGCGAGTGTTGCCGATAGTTCTCCGAGTGCCATTATCTTTTCGGCATGCACGAGGCGTTCTCTGAGCTTCTCCCGTTCACGGTGCATACGTTTAAGGCGTGTGTAATTTGTCTCGCACTGGATGGAGGCACTAAGTTGTTTGGCGATTACCGTCAGCATTTCTTCACGCCTTGGGCTCAGGCGTGGTTTTTTTATAGCCTTTAAGTAAAGTACGCCATAGAAGAGGTCGTTACTAATAAGCGGGTATAACTTGGCATATCGAAAGTTATCGAGTTCCGTCTTTTCTAACGCACTTATCTTCATCGGGTCGAGGTCGGTGCTCTCTCTGTCGATTGTTCGCCGTTTTTTGCGAACCTCTGCAGGCAGGCCTTCGCCTTTGCTATAGAAGTGTTTGCGTTCAGTAGAGCTTCCTGCGGCGGCCGAGAGCGTGAAGGTCTTCTCTTTATGGTTCCAGAGGTATATGGATGAGTCGTCGAAGGGGAGGTGGGCGTTTAGCTCTAAGGCTACACCTTTAAGGCGTTCAGCGAGCTTTTCATTTGAGTCGGTAAGCTCTATTACTTTCGATAGTATGTTGTAGCCCATGTCACGTCACCTAAGTTTAAGTAAGGTTAAAGTTTAGTCCACCTTTGTCTGACGTAAGAATTCAGCCGCTTCTTCAGGCGGTGTCGGGATTATATAGAACCCCGAGCCCCATTCAAAGCCCGCGGTCTTAGTGAGTTTTGGCATAATCTCAAAGTGCCAATGGTAGTGGTCCATATTGTCGTTGTTCTGCGTGGGAGAGGTATGCAGAACGAAGTTGTATGGCGGCGAGTTGAGCACCTTATTCAGTCGTTTAAGTACGTCCGAGAATATAAGCGACAGGCTCTCGAAGATACCCTCCTTGGAATCTTCAAAGCGAGGCTCATGGAACTTCGGGAGTATCCATACCTCAAAGGGGGCTTTCGGCGCATAGGGCGTTACGGCCAGAAAGTCGTGGTTCTCGGTGACTATGCGTTTCTTCTGCGATATCTCTTGGCGGATTATGTCGCAAAAGACACAGCGTTCTTTATAGCGGTAGTAGGCAAGGGCGCCGTCAATCTCCTCTGCCACGCGCTTCGGTATTATCGGCAGTGCTATTAACTGCGAGTGCGAGTGCTCCAGAGACGCTCCTGCCGCCTCGCCGTGGTTCTTAAATATAAGTATGTAGCTAAGTCTTTTGTCTTTCTTAAGGTCGACTATACGGTCACGGTATGCGCGTAGAATATCTTCAAAGTGTTGTACGGTTATGGTCGCGAGCGTATCTGAGTGGTTCGGGGATTCGATGATTATCTCATGAGCGCCGATGCCGTTCATCATGTCATAGAGGCCGTCGCCGGCACGGTTAAGTTCGCCTTCGACCTTCAGTGCGGGGAATTTATTTGCTACGATACGGATATTCCAATCAGGTGATTCGTTATCGCCATCTTCAGAGTTGTCTTCGTCTCGGTAGGTTACTATAGTGGGAGGTGTCTTCTCTTCGTTGCCTATGCAGAAGGGGCAAAAACCGCTCTTAACGGGAGCGGCGCATTGATGAAACTCCGAGGGGCGTTTGCCTCGCTCAGTCGATATTATAACCCAACGTCCGATGACGGGGTCTTTTCTAAGCTCTGACATCGTCTCTTGCTTTCCTAAAAGGTCTTTGAATGAAGGTAGTAACAATAGAAAGTATAGCACATAATGGAGTTTGAGGGGAGGTACCAAGTGTAGTGAACCTTAGTCTTGCGTTAGATATTACTCTGTGCGTGGGGTTAGTGGCCGGCCTTTTTTTCTTCTTCCTCTTCTTCCTTCTTACACTCTATGCAGGAGGTCGTTACCGGGCGTACCTCTAATCTCTTCTCTGAGATATCTTCTCCGCAGATTTCGCAGACCCCGTACTCTTCGTCCTCGTCATCGATTCTCTTGATGGCTTCTTTAATCTTGCTTACGAGTTTTCTCTCCCTGTCCTTTACGCGTAGCGTAAAGTTTCTGTCGGTCTCGTGGGAGGCGCGGTCGGTTGGATCAGGAAAGCTCTCATCCTCGGTACGATTCATATCTATGACGGTTCGTTCGGCATCGTCGAGGAGTTCTTCGAGCTGTTTGTTGAGTATTCCCTTGAAGTGTTCTCTCTGGCTCTTATTCATAAGTAGATATCTTAACCTAAAAAGGTCTCTTTATGCAAATATTAAATTAAAGGCTGAAGGCCGGCCTTACCGGACCTATCATAGGCATATCGGTGAAGTCTTCTTCCTCGTACTCGAGCTCTTCGAGGTCATCTTCTTCATACTCAAGTGGGCGGAGCTTTAATATAGATTCTTTTTCTATAGATTCGTTATATGGGTCGGCAATCTCTACTATACGGCGGCGTTCGAATTTAAGAAGAAAGAGTGACTTCTCGGTCTCTCCGTCACTATCAAAGCTAATAAGGCCGGTAACGCCGTCGGTCGGTTTCATCGTCGCTATAGCATCTTTGATGGAGATAGATTTTTCCACTGAAGTATCTATGCCCGACAGGAGTACTCGTGTCGCGTCGAAGGCCTCTGCCTCTATTATCGCCGGTTCATAGCCGTATGCTTCCTTAAAGAGGGTTACGAAGTCGTGCGTTACACGGCGTTTACTCCTTGGGAAGAAGCCGTCGACAAAGACCGCGCCCTGGATATAATCGCCGGCACTGCGTATCAGCTCGGTCGAGTTCCAGCCGTTTGAACCGAGGAGTTGCAGGTCTTCGATATTGTAGTAGGCGATGTAGGGAGCTATCTGTGAGATGGTAGCGTAGTTGTCCGGAATGAAGAGGGCATCGATTTCCTTAGTAGTGGTATATTCCGTGACGCGACGCCTTCCCTGCATCGTCTCTTCCATCTCTATACCGAATAGTTCGGTAAATTCTTCGCCAAAGTCCTTCTTCTTAGGCTCGTAGGCGCTAATGGCTACGACCGATGCACCGCGTTTTTTGACCGCATCCGAGAATAGCGAGGCGAGTTTTTTGCCGTATGGGTTTTCGGGGTAGAGTATTGCGAACCTTTCCTTGCAGAGCGCGCGCGTGGCATACTCGGCCAGTGTCTCGGCCTGCATCTTCGGAGTTATAAAGTTCCTGAAGATGTTCTTTCCGGATTTGGCTATCTCTTCTTTCTGGGAGAGTATTATCGCCGGCACTCGCCGTCTCTTAGCGACCTTTGCCGCGCCGAGAGCATTCTTACTCCTAAGAGGGCCTATGATGCCTTCGACATCTTCCTTCTTGAGGAAGTTCCAGAGGTCTCTCTCCATTGGATTCTTAGCCGTACTCTTTTCGGATAGTGCCGTGTCGTGCACCTTGACCTCGACGGCAACCGGTGAGTCTCCATCGGCCTCTCCGTATACTCCGGCGGCCAATAGGATACCCTTAAGGGCTCGTTCTCCGTAGGGAGCGTAATTACCGCTAAGCGGAAGCACCGCACCTATGGTTATCTCCTGGAACCGATCGTTGAGGGAGCTTGTGACGGCGGCTATCGTCGTAAGTAAAAGTTCGGCCTTTATCTGAGCCTCTACCGTAGCGTTCTCCGTAGTCGCGAGCGATTGCAGTACGGATTTGGCTTCGAGGATATTACCCTTGCGATAGAGTGAGTATCCGAGCTTGTATAGCGAGTCACTTCTGTCGCGGCTCTCGCTAAACTTGTCTACGAGTAGCCTGTAAGCGCTTATGGCGGATTCAAAGTCTTTCTGCTCGGTGTAGATGGAGGCTATCTTCATAACCGCCTCCTCGACCATATCCGAGCGGCGGTGTTTGCCTATGAAACGTTTGAGTTGCCTGAGGTTATCTTCATTTGCTCCATTGGTCTCAATATCCAGGAATATCTTTGAGAGTAGTTTCCTGGGGCTTTCGGCACCGTAGGCGATATTGTCGTAGATGGGCACTAAGGCGAGGGATATCGCAAATGCTATGGCTATAAATTTTATCTTCACTCGAATAGATCCTTTACCATCTTAAAGAAGTTCTTCCTCTCAGGGAAGACATCGTCGCCGCTTATCTCGGCAAATTCGTTCAAGAGTTCGCGCTGACGTTTATTGAGTTTCGTCGGTGTCTCCACCTTTATCACTACGATATGGTCGCCTCTGCGCCCACCTCTGAGTGAGGCGATACCCTTGCCATGAATCCTCATGACCTTGTCGTTCTGCGTACCCTTTGGTATCTTTAGCTTCGTCGTGCCTTCTATTATAGGTGCTTCTATCTCACAGCCAAGGGCGGCTTGAGGAAAACTTATCGGAACCATACAGATTATGTCGTCGCCGTCTCTCTTAAATATAGGATGCTCTTCGACCGTTATGAATACATACAGGTCTCCGGGAGGTCCGCCTCTCACTCCTGAGTCACCTTCGCCGCTTACGCGGAGACGGTTGCCGTTATCGACGCCGGGCGGTATGGTTATCGTAAGCGAGTTTGTTCTCTCAGTTGATCCGCGCCCTCTACAGTCGGTGCAAGGGGAGGCTATAATCGTACCTGCGCCGTGG
>DAOVKH010000003.1 GCA_030631875.1 Deltaproteobacteria bacterium
CTATCTCCTGCTGAACCTTCTATTAACAGAGCGGGCGTTCTCGGTTGAGTTTGAAACCCTCGCGTCACGAATCTCTTTACCGGTCATATGCAAAAACACATCGTCCAAGGTCGGACGCTTAAGGTTTACGGACAAGACATCAACGGATAGGTCATTTAAGAGGCGTGGTATGAATTTTTCTCCCGACTCCACTATGAGCGCAAGCCCTCCGTCTCCTTCAAGGCGTTTTACATCTAAAGAAAAAATCTCTTTAAGCTCGACCGCCGCCCTATCATCGTCGGTGGTATTAAGGTATATGGTATCGCCCCTTAGCGAACGCTTGAGTACGTTAGGGGTATCGAGTGCTATGATGCGGCCTTCGTCTATTATGGCTATCCGGTCACAGCTCTCGGCTTCATCCATATAATGAGTCGTCATGAATACGGTATTACCGTGGCGACGTCTCAGCTCATCTATAAAGCCCCAGACACTGCGCCGCGTCTGCGGATCAAGGCCGAGTGTCGGCTCATCGAGGAATAAGACCTTAGGTCTGTGAAGAAGGCCCCTGGCTATTTCAAGGCGACGCTTCATGCCTCCTGAAAAGGTCTTTACGAAGTCCCCTTTCCTCTCGGTAAGCCCTACGACCTCCAACATCTCGTCTATCCTCGTCTCCGAGAGACGCCTCTCCATGTTATAGAGATATGAGTGGAACTTCAGGTTTTCATATGCGGTGAGTTCATTATCGAGCGTCATCTCCTGAAAGACAAGCCCTATGGATGACCTAACGCCGTGCGGATCTTCTAATGTATCAAATCCGTTTACGCGCGCCGTGCCCGAGGTTTGGTCAAGGAGTGTGCAAAGGATATCTATGGTAGTGGTCTTACCGGCACCGTTTGGCCCCAAGAAACCAAAGCTCTCGCCTTCTTCTATAGAAAAACTTACGCCGCGTACGGCCTCCTTGCCGTTTGCGTTCTTATATTTTTTAACAAGGTCTTTGACCTCTATGGCTAAGGGCATTCGAGTTGGCTTCTCCTCTATGTTGCGTCAGGTGCAAGGTTCAACGTAAAGCTAAAGACAGAGCCTTTGGCCGGTTTACTATCGACCCACACGCGTCCGCCAAGGCCTTGAATAATATGCTTAACTATGGCGAGCCCAAGGCCTGTTCCGCCAAGCTCGCGACTGCGTGCCTTATCGACTCTATAGAAGCGTTCGAATATCCGTGCTATATCCATAGCCGGTATTCCTATGCCCGTATCTTTAACATCGACACGCACCTCTGCTGAGTCCCTTGCTACGGTAACGAAGACCTTACCGCCGGCCGGAGTATACTTTATGGCGTTATCCAGGAGGTTGACGACAACCTGCTCAAGCCTTACCTTATCGCCCAAGACCTTCGGGATATCCGAACCACCGTCTATGGATATATCTATCCCCTTATCGTCGCCTTGCTTCTTAAGCCCCTCGGCAACGGATATAACAAGCTCGGCGATATCGAGCGGCTCCGTTACCATCGGCATCTGATGAGACTCTATCCTTGAAAGTATCAAGAGATCTTCTATCAGGTGCGACATGCGTGTTGAGTGCTTATCTATTATTCGCAGAAATTCAAGCGTCGTATCTTTATCGTCTATGCCGCCGTCCAAAAGTGTCTCTGAGTAACCCTTTATGCTCGCAAGCGGTGTCCTCAATTCGTGTGATACATTGGCGACAAAATCCTTCTTAATGGCCTCGACCTTTTTTTCTTCCGTAACGTCCTGAAGAAATAACATAAGGCTACCCCCTTCAGAGGGAACCATCCTTAAACTAAAGTACCTCTTGCCTTCCAATATCTCTCTATCCTGCGCCGCCGTCTCTGCCGTACCGACAGAGCCCTTAGTGGCAAGAAAACTCTTTACGGCTCTTACTATGCCCGTACCTTTGAGTATCTCATCTATGGAGCGTCCCTTTATATCGCTCTTAAGAGAAAAACTATCGAGAAAGAAAGGGTTGGCGTAAAGTATCAGAGCGTCTTTATCTAAGACTATAACACCGACCTGCATCTCATTGGTTATGGATTTAAGTATCGCGTCTTCTTTCATCAATGTGATTCCTCCTCGGACTCCGCGAACCTGTAGCCGACACCTCTGACGGTCTCTATATACTCTCCGGCTCCTTGGAGCTTAACCCTCAAGCGCCTAACGTGCGTATCTACCGTCCGCTCCGTTACGAAGCTATCGTCGCCCCAAGCCTTATTTAAAAGACTGTCTCTCTCAAATACACGCCCCGGTGCGGCCATGAGAACACGCAACAAGTCAAATTCGGTGGTGGTAAGCTCAACACTCTTGCCCGAAACCTTGACCTTATGCCTCAATGTATCGAGTGATAGTTCGTTGTAGATAAATATCTCTTTGCTCTTCTTATCACCCTGAAGGTTGCTCTCACCGGTGCGCTTAAGTACCGCTTTAACTCTAAGTATCAGCTCACGCGGGCTGAAGGGTTTGGTTATGTAATCCTCGGCACCAAGCTCAAAGCCCAGGACTCTGTCTATCTCCTCGCCCTTGGCCGTTAGCATTATTACAGGTATATCGGCTGTAACGGGCTCACGCTTTAGGTGCTTCAGTGCCTCTGTGCCCTCCATGTTGGGGAGCATTATATCGAGGAGTATCAGATCCGGCAACCGTTCCTTGGCCAACTCTATGGCTTCTCGCCCGTCGGTTGCCTCTATGACTTCGTAGCCCGCCTTCTTAAGGTTATAGCCGAGAAGGTTGAGTATGTCGGGCTCGTCATCTACTGTAAGTACCTTCATATTTGACCCCTAATTAATTCAAACTTATAAAAGCTCTGCCTTAAATAGAAACGCCGCCAAAGGCGGCGGCAATTCTATATTTATATTATATACACAGGCTCTTAGGGCTCTTAAGAAAGACTAACCTAAGCTCTCCCGTTACGCACCCTATCTCGCCCGAATTACTTACCATTTGCCCGTCTTCAGGTATTCGTCTATAGAGGCCGCCGCCTTACGGCCATCCCCCATAGCGAGTATTACGGTCGACCCGCCTCGGACTATATCACCGCCTGCGAAGACACCCTTCTTATTGGCTCTTCCCGTCTCTTCATCGACTATGACGTTGCCCCACTTATTCAGCTTCAGGTCGGGCGTTGTCTGAGGTATGAGCGGGTTGGCTCCATTACCGATTGAAATGACGGCTACGTCGCATGGCAACTCGAATTCAGAGCCTTCTATGACGACGGGCCTTCTTCTGCCGCTATCATCAGGCTCGCCAAGCTCCATCTTAACGCACTCAACGGCTCTCAAACGCCCTTCTTTATCACCTATGAAACGCACGGGGTTATTTAAGAGCCTAAAGTTCACGCCCTCTTCCTCGGCGTGGTGAACCTCTTCGACCCTTGCAGGTAATTCTTCACGCGAACGCCTGTAAACTATGCTCACCTCATCGGGACATAGCCTTATGGCGGTACGTGCCGCGTCCATCGCCGTATTACCACCGCCTATTACAACGACGTTATCGCCGTTAAGTACGGGGGTGTCGTACTCGGGGAACTCATAGGCGCGCATCAGATTAAGGCGCGTTAAGAATTCGTTGGCCGAGTATACGCCTATAAGGTTCTCTCCGGGAAGCCCCATGAAGTAAGGCAACCCCGCACCGGAACCTACAAAGACGGCATCAAAGCCCTCATTAAGTAACTCATCTATAGTATCGAGCTTACCGACGACGGCGTTATACTCAATCTTTACACCCATGCGCTCTAAGTAATCTACCTCGGCGTCGACTATCTTCTTCGGAAGCCTGAACTCCGGTATGCCGTATACGAGCACACCACCTGCCTTGTGTAGTGCCTCAAAGACCGTAACCTTATGGCCCATCTTTATGAGGTCTCCTGCGGCGGCAAGGCTCGCAGGGCCCGAGCCGACTATGGCAACACTCTTGCCCGTAGCATTTGGCATTACAGGGATAGTGACCTCGCCGTGCTCACGCTCGTAGTCGGCGGCGAATTTTTCGAGCCTTCCTATGGATACCGACTCACCCTTCTTAGCTATAATGCAGACCTTCTCGCATTGGTCTTCCTGCGGACAGACCCTTCCGCAGACGGCCGGAAGTCCGTTCGTCTCTTTAAGCTTACGTGCCGCCTCGACGAACTTACCCTCGGCTATCAAGCGTATGAACCACGGTATATCAATACCGACCGGACATCCGCCGACGCATATAGGGTTCTTACACTGTATGCAGCGCCTTGCTTCTTCTATGGCCTGCTCGGGTGTGTAGCCCAAGGGGACTTCATAAAAATTCTTTACACGCTCCTCGGGCGGTTGCTCGCCCATGGGTTGCCTTGGTATCTTCATACGTTCGCGAATCTCTTTGGGATCCATAGCTCTAATCGTCTCCCTTCTTATCGTAACAGCGAGTGCCCTCGTGGTAGGTATACTCCTCGACTGCCATCTTTTCTTCTTTAAAGTAACTTCTGTTTCTCATGACAAGCTCCTCAAAGTCGACCAAGTGTCCGTCGAATTCCGGACCATCGACGCATACGAATTTATTCTCACCACCTATTGTAACCCTGCACGCCCCACACATCCCCGTGCCGTCTACCATAATCGGGTTAAGGCTGACCATCGTATTGATGGCGGACGGGCGAGTAACCTCGCTTACGGCTCTCATCATGGGAATAGGCCCTACGGCAATGACCAAGTCTATCTTAAGGCCTTCTTTTATGAACTCGCCGAGTACGTCTGTTACGAAACCATGGTGGCCGGAACTACCATCATCTGTCGTTATATGGAGCTCGTCGGATACGCCACGCATCTCGTCTTCAAGTATAAGCAAATCCTTTGACCTCGAGCCGACAATTGAAATAACCTTGCATCCTGCTTCTTTAAGTGCGGCTCCTATCGGGTAGGTTACGGCCGTACCAATACCGCCGCCTACACAGACGACCGTGCCATAATTTTCAATATGCGTCGGCATTCCGAGCGGCCCTACAACGTCGAGTATCGAAGAGCCGACCTTCATGCCGCCGAGTATTGAGGTCGACTTGCCGACCTCTTGGACGATTACCGTAATGGTTCCGGCCTCGTCATCGGAGTTAACGATGGTAAGCGGAATACGCTCGCCCTGCTCATTCATGCGCAGAAGAACGAATTGCCCTGCCTTACGCTTCTTGGCTATACGCGGTGCCTTTATCTCTATCTGCCAGACAAGGTGCGTAAGCTCCTTCTTCCCTACTATCTCAAACATATCTAAGTCGCTCCTTATATAAATATTTCAACAAATTTAATATATACTAAACGAGGGCGTATAACCAGAACTCTTTATTGCCCTTCTTTGCCCCCTTTATGGGAGATTCCATAGTGCCCATAACCGTAAAGCCGACCTCCTCGGCAAAGCTCGATATATCCTCTATAACGGCCTTATGGAGGCTCTCGTCCTTTACGACCCCGCCCTTACCGACAAGCCCCTTACCGACCTCAAATTGAGGCTTTATGAGTGCCAATAGTATAGCACCTTCCCTTAAAAAGTCCTTCACATTGGAGAGGACTTTTTTAAGGGATATAAATGACACGTCTATGACGGCTATGTCAACTTCTCCATCTATATCCGCACGGCTCATGTGGCGTATATTACAGCCCTCCATCAGGTGAACCCTCGCGTCGTCTCTCAACTTTACGTCTATAATCCCTTTGCCGACGTCTATGGCATGGACAAACTTTGCGCCTCGCTGAAGCATGCAATCGGTAAAGCCTCCGGTAGAAGAACCAACGTCCATGGCCGTAAGCCCCGTAACATCTATATTAAAGCCCGTAATAGCGCCCTCTAACTTAAGCCCACCTCTGCCGACAAACGGCAGGTCTTCTTTGAGCTTCACCTCAAGGGTCGGGTCGACCTCTGTACCGGCCTTATCGATGACACGTCCGTCGACCGTAACCTTGCCGGCCATGATAAGGGCTTGGGCGCGGCTACGACTACCTGTCAACCCCAAGTCAACGACGAGGCAATCTATGCGGACTTTCTTGGCCTTCTTAATCTTTTTCTTATTAGTATCTATGGTAGCCCGTCTTAAAACTTTTAACTTAGTTACAATGAGAAACGATAACTCAAAACCCTTCTTATGTGCGCCGAATCCTTCTACAAGCTCAGAACAGGCTCACACCGAAACATAACAATGCAGGGGGGCTTTTATCACAGCCACAAAATACGAGGCAAAGAGAAAAGTTCTCCTGCGAGGCATGTAAAAGATTAGGAGTGAGTCGCACTTTTATGTGCGTCGAACGACTAATCTTGAAACATAACAATGCAGGGGGGCTTTTATCAAGGCCGCAAATTACCCCCTCTTCATAAACTCTACGATTGTCTTCTCTATACCCTCGGCGTCGAGGCCGAGGTCTTTATATAATTCCTTTTGAGTGCCTTGCTCAATGAAGCTATCGGGTACGCCTATCCTGCGCACGAGGCAATCAACGTCTTCTGCTTCAAGTAACTCCAAGACGGCACTACCGAATCCACCTTGAAGTGCCGCTTCTTCTATCGTGATGATGCGACCGGTCGCCTTTGCCGCCTTGAGTATAGCCTCGCTATCCAAGGGCTTTACAAAGCGCGCGTTGATTACCGCCGCATCTATGCCTTTTGCATTAAGGCTCTCTGCCGCTTCAAGTGCCGCGCCGACCATCGTACCGAGTGCGATTATCGTAAGGTCTTTGCCTTCTCTTAATTGCTCCGAACGTCCAAGCTCTATATCCTCTATGGCCGCACTCCTTACGTCTGTAATGGTACCCTCTGGTGTAGCTCCGCGCGGATACCTTATGGCAACCGGTGCGTTATACCTTACAGCCGAGTGCATCATGGAGCGAAGCTCCGCGCCGTCCTTCGGGGCGGCTACGATCATATTAGGCAGATGCCTCAGGTACGCTATATCATACAGACCGTGGTGCGTCGGGCCGTCTGCTCCGACGAGCCCTGCCCTGTCTAAGGCCATAATAAGAGGGACATTGTCTAAGCACACGTCGTGGAATACCTGGTCATAGGCACGTTGCAGAAAGGTAGAGTATATGGCCGTAACGGGCTTAAAGCCCTCGCGCGCAAGGCCTGAGGCAAAGGTTATGGCGTGCTGTTCGGCAATGCCTACGTCTATGAACCTCTCAGGGAACCTCTCTTTGAACTCACCGAGTCCCGTACCTTCGGGCATGGCCGCCGTTATGGCGACTACCTTACCGTCGGCCTCGGCCATCTCTATGAGCGTTGAGCTGAATACCTTTGTATATGTGAGTGTCGTGGACTTTGCCGTACTACCTGTCTCAACATCAAAAGGCCCTATGCCGTGAAACTTGGAAGGCTCTCTCTCGGCCGGGGCGTAGCCCTTGCCCTTCTTAGTAGTGACGTGTACGAGTACCGGTACGTCCATGGCACCGACGTTCTTGAATACCTTTACGAGGTCGTCTATATTGTGGCCGTCTACGGGGCCTACATAATGAAAACCCAACCCCTCAAAGAGCATCCCCGGCGTAAAGAGGGTTATCAAAGAGTCTTCGGCCTTCTTTACTATATTGACGAGTCCGCCGCCTATCTTCGGTATCGCCTCGACAAACCTCTGAACCTCGCCCTTTACCTTTGTCGCCAGCGGGCCCGTTAGCTTACGGCTAAGGAAGTTTGCAAGTGCACCGACATTCTCGGAGATACTCATGTCATTGTCGTTCAATACGACTACAAGACCCTTCTTGATGTGACCTGCCTGATTAAGCCCCTCAAAGGCTATGCCTGCCGTCATGGAGCCGTCGCCTATGACAGATACTACCTTCGAATCTCCGCCAGATAGGTCTCTTGCAAAGGCCATCCCAAGGCCGCTCGATATTGAAGTAGAGGAGTGCCCTGCCGTAACGGCATCAAAGGGGCTCTCCGAGGACTTCGGGAAGCCGCTTATACCTTTAAATTGCCTGAGTGTCGAGAAATCCTTGCGGCGGCCTGTAAGTATCTTATGAGCGTATGCCTGATGGCCAACGTCCCATACGACCTTATCGTGCGGCGTATTGAAGGCATAGTGTATGGCAATGGCTATCTCAACGGCACCGAGGCTTGAGGCCAAATGCCCGCCGGTCTTTGATACCGCCTCTATCATAAACTCGCGCACCTCTCCTGCAAGCTCTTTAAGCTCTTCAGAGGAGAACCCCCTAAAGTCTTCAGGGAAAGAGACCTTATCCAGTAAATTACCCAACTCTTACCTATTCCTCTCTATTACGAATTTAACGAGCGCACGCAATGGCTCTATCTTGTCATTCATGTCAGATGGCATATCAGAGGGCAGTGCATCGAGTGCTTCCAATGCCTTAGCACCAAGTGCTTCGGCCATTTCCTTAGATTCCTTAAGGCCGACGATACTTGGGTATGTCGCCTTACCACGCTCTTCGTCTGATCCCGTGGCCTTACCAAGCTCCGCGCTCGAACCCTCGACATTAAGTATATCGTCTGCCACCTGAAAGGCAAGCCCCAGAGCCTCGCCGTAGCGTGTGAGTTTTTCTGTGGTTACGGTATCGGCTCCGCCGATTATAGCTCCACTCTTAAGTGCCGCTACGATTAACGCCCCTGTCTTATGTATATGGATATGTTCGAGTACGGGGAATGATATCTCAGAGCCTTCGCTCTCGATATCAACCACTTGGCCGCCTATCATTCCGGCGTGGCCAGAGCCTTTCGCAAGCTCCGCACTTACTCTAAGTAATCGCTTTGGGTCAACGTGTGGCGTATCGGCTATCATCTCAAAGGCAATTGTAAGTAAGGCGTCTCCTGCGAGTATGGCCGAGGCCTCGCCAAATGCCTTATGACAGGTAGGCTTGCCACGCCTTAGATCGTCGTCGTCTATGGCAGGAAGGTCGTCGTGTATGAGCGAATAGGTATGCACGCACTCAAAGGCCGAGGCCGTATTCATTGCGTCTTCCACATCTCCGCCAACGGCCTCACAGGCGGCCATAACGAGAATCGGACGCAGGCGCTTACCTCCTGCAAAGATACTGTGGCGCATGGCACCGTAGAGGCTCTGCGGATAATCCTTGGCAGAGGGAAGCAATCTGTCGAGAGCCGCTTCTACTACCTCGGCCTTTTCTTTCAAGTATTTTTCTATATCCACCGAGTTACTCCTGTAAAAACTATCAAATAGATTAGTATATTTAAAGAATACTTAATAATAACAAAAAGATAGGCCAAAGACAAGATATTGAGCTTACCGCACAAACTCCGAGACACTGACTATCGTAACGCCCTCGCTCTCAATGTCGCCCATCACCGCTGAGATGGCTCTTATGGTCTCAGGGTATGGGTGGCCTATGGCTACGGCTCGACCTTTGCGTTTGGCACGGGCGATGGCCTTTCTCAATTGCGCTTCTATATAGGCCTGATCTTCTTCGTTGTCGAGGAATAAGTCGCGCCCTATAGTCTCGACAGAGTGTTTACGGGCAAGCTCTACGCCAACGGACTTAGCGGTCGTCCTACTGTCGAGGAAGAATAGATCCTTTGATTTGAGCACATCGAGTACGACCGCCATCTTATCAGCATCTGCCGTAAACTTAGAACCCATGTGGTTATTTATGCCTACTATGCCGGGCACGGACTCTACGGCTTTAAGAACCTTAATGCGAACCTCTTCATCGGTCATAGTGGTGAATACTGCGCCCTTGCCTGGGTCGTTAAGACTACTAAGAGGCTCCATCGGCATATGGAGTAAGACCTCAATGCCGTGGTCTTTGGCTTTAATTGCCACCTCCTCTGAACGCCCAAGGTTCGGCAATACGGCGATAGTAATCGGAGCTTCAAGGGCTAAGATACTGTCGAGACTACTCATCGTCCGCCCCATATCATCTATGACTATGGCAAGCCTGTACTTGGGTTGAATTACGGGTGTCTCTATAGGAGTATCCGGTATGATAGCAACAGGAGTCGGCAAGTCGTCTACGACCACTACTACGTCTTTGTCGCCGTCGCCGTAGCGACCTACGTCAGAGAGGTCTACGTCAAAGTAGCGCACGAGCAGAAGTGCCGCAACTATGCCTAAGATAAAGGCGGCTGCGATATAGAAGACCACTAAGGACTTTTTCTTAGTGCGCTTCCTGCCCTTCCTGCCCTTACCTTTAGATGCGGCCATAGTAATTAGCCCCATCTATAAATATAATCCCTCTGAAGATAAAGAAGACCTCGCCCACTTAAGAGGCCTTCTTCATGGTCTCATCGAAGAGATACCAACCCTTGAGGTAATCTACAGCACGCTTTAATTGAATGTCCTCGTCATCACCGTTATCGAATACGACAGTCTCGGTTATAATGAACTCTTCTTTGACATCGTCAACTTCTGCGCCGTCGCCCTCAACCTCCTCGGCTTTAGGCTCATTTTCACCCTCAAGGTGGCCTTCAAGATCCGACTCCTTAAGGAACTTTCTGGAGGTGATGGAGACGACTATATCCGGCTCTATGCCCTTGGCCTGAATGGACTTACCTGAAGGCGTATAGTACTTTGATGTTGTCAGCTTAACGGCCGAGCCATCACCTAATGGGAGTATCGTCTGCACAGAACCCTTACCGAATGTCACGGTACCGAGTATTACAGCTCGCTTATGATCCTGAAGCGCGCCTGCCACAATCTCCGAGGCACTGGCACTGCCGGCATTTACGAGTACCACTATCGGGTAGTTTGGGTGCGTGCCGAATTTATCGGCTCCGTACTCCTTGTTGTCACTCTCGCTCCTGCCCTTTGTAGATACGATAACACCACTTTCGAGAAACTTACTGCTGACCGATATGGCCTGATCCAATAACCCTCCGGGGTTATTTCTAAGGTCAAGTACCAGCCCCTTTAACTTACCTTCCTTTGAACCAAGTTTTCCTAAAGCCTTTTCGAGATCGACCGTCGTCTTCTCCTGGAACTGCGCAATGCGCACATAACCGAAGTCGTCTTCGAGCTCCCTCCACTTTACACTCTCTATCTTTATGGTAGACCTCGTTACCTCAAATGCCTTGGGAATCTCGAAGCCTTCTCTGTATATCCAGAGCGTGACGTTCGTACCCTTCTTGCCTCGTATCATCTTTACGGCATCGGCGAGGCTCATATCGTGCGTGCTCTTATCATTTATCTTTACGATCTTATCCTTGGCCTTTATGCCGGCCTCGTATGCCGGTGTGCCCTCTATCGGGGATATGACCGTAAGCACTCCGTCGCGCGAACCTATCTCTATGCCTACGCCTCCGAAAGCACCCTTTGTATCGACCTGCATCTCGTGGTAATCCTCTGGTGTCATGAAGGCAGAGTGCGGATCAAGATCCTTGAGCATCCCCTTAACGGCACCGTAAACCAACTCCTTTACCTCAACATCGTCTGTGTAATTGCTCTGAACGAGCCCTATAACGTCGGTAAAGACTCTGAGCATCTCATAGTCTTCATTGGAGGCATCGGCAACTCTTTGAAGCGGATTCCAAAGTGGTGTTGTGAGTGCTGCCAACAACAACACTACAGCTAAAAGATTCTTCTTATTAAACATGGATACTACCTCCCAATTAAGTTTTAATATCTATATAACAAATTCTGTAATGATTAACGGCTGGCAAACCAGGGTTCCGGATCTTTCGGCGCGCCCTTGTGCCTTATCTCAAAGTAAAGTCCAGCGACCTCATGAGGCCCCGAATCTCCGACAAGTCCTATTATATCACCTATCTTCAGAGATTCACCCTTTTTCCTGAATATCTCCGAAAGGTGGGCAAAGAGCGTATAGTAGCCAAGGCCGTGGTCTATTATTATGACCTGACCATACCCCTTGAGCCACCCGACATACAGTACACGACCAACGAATAGGTTACGCACCTCTTCGCCATAAGATGCCTCTATCACTATACCGTTATTAAAGGTCTCTGTGTTAAACTTTTTATGCACGACCTTTCCGTAAGACGAATATATTTCACCCCTGACGGGCATGGCAAGGCGCCCTTTACTCTTGGCAAAGCTCCCCTCAATCGGCACGTACTCTTCTTGAGTGCGAAGTCTCTTTAAGAGGTTTTCGACCTCGGTCTTTGCCGCCTCAAGCTCGGCCGCCATCTTAAGGTAATTGGCCTTCTTCTTCCTCGCATCACTTAGCACCTTCTTCTTGGCACTCAAGCGCCCCTCGCCCCTCTTCTTTGCTATGCTGGCGAGCTTCTTCGAATCTCCGAGCGAAGCCTTCAATTTTTCCAGACGCAGACGCTCGGCCTCTAAGTTCTTTATATTGACCTCGGCTTCGTCTATGAGCGCGTTGTCTGCGTCCATTATCATAGCCATATACTTATAATTTCTTGCACCGCTCGCAGAACTATCTGCCGAGAATACTACGCGAAATAACCCGGCACCACGCATCTTATATATGGCCGTCAAGCGTTCTTCAAGGCGGCGACGTATCAAAACCTTCTCGTCCTTCAGGGCTTCTATCTTCTTACCGGTACTCCTAACCTTATTTTTTGTAGTGATTATGGATCTATCCAAGACCTTTATGTCGCGTCGGCTCTTATTAAGCTCTTTGTTCATGCCGTCAAGGAGGCCGAGTATCGAAGTCTCGCTCTTCGTCAACTCGTCGATGGACTTCTCCGTCTCTCTTAGCCTCTTCTTTACATCCTCCAGCTCTTTTTCACTATTCATG
Source organism: Deltaproteobacteria bacterium (assembly GCA_030631875.1). GTDB lineage: Bacteria > Desulfobacterota > GWC2-55-46 > GWC2-55-46 > DRQE01 > DAOVKH01. Next base: position 12,614 of record DAOVKH010000003.1, read on the forward strand.
CGCCCACGTTCTGCAAAGGCCGGGGCAGGAAGAAAGATGGCAACAAAGAAAAGAGCAAGAGCTATAGCAAGTGCCTTTGCTAACCCCTTGCTCATGACCTTAAGAACCTTCCGAGCGATAGGAGGCTTCCGAAGCCGCCTATCAAGAAGCCGGATATGACCATAATTATCAATAGACTCTGAGGAGATACAGGGGATTCGATTATAAATGTAAAGTATGACGGTATATACCACGTAAGGGCAATCTGTCCGAAGGCAAGTACGACAAGTGCCATAACTCCGCCGACTACCCCTACGACCACCCCTTCCAAGAAGAACGGTATCTTTATGAAGGCCGTAGTAGCACCCAGATAACTCATCACCTCTATCTCTTCTCTCCTTGAGTAAAGCGTTAGGCGAATCGTATTAGAGATTATGAAGAGCGTAGCGGCGGCAAGAAAGAGGCCTACGACCAGCGCGAATATCCTTGAGAACTTCAGGAAGGCCGTGAACTTCTCTACCCACTCTCCGCCGGACTGAACCTCATCTGCCCACTTAAATACGCTAAGCCTCTTAACTATCCTCGCCACACCTGCCGGGTTTAATTCGTCTTTGGCAATCTTCACCTCAAATGAACCCGGAAGTGCCTTAATATCTATGCCGTCAAGCACACTCTCATGGCCTCTCAACTCTTCTTTAAGGAGAGCCAATGCCTCTTTCCTCGAAACGAATTCCGCCCCGGATACTCCGGGAACGCCAAGTATATCCTTCTTGAGCTTACTCTCTCCAAGCTCGGATAAGTCCGCGGACTTCACATATACTACGACGTGGCTCTTATCGCCCCACGTATCGATTATCGTACCGAGGTTAACAAATACCACCGTGAATAACGTAAATATCGCTAAGGCAAAGGCTACGGTAAATGCCGACAGAGTAGCCGTCATAAGGTTGTCTTTAATATTCCTTATGCCATCGCCGATAAGATATATAAGAGCCGCCGCTGTCATTATATTAGAGTAACCTCCCGTCGCCAAGCTCTATCACACGCTTACCGACACGCTCTATAAGGGCGCGGTCATGGGTCGCGACGACGACCGTCGTACCACGGCTGTTTACCTCTTTGAAGAGCTCCATCATCTCTACGGCAAGCCCTGCGTCAAGGTTACCGGTAGGCTCGTCGGCAAGCAGTATGGCAGGCTCTTTGACGAGCGCTCTGGCAACTGCCACTCTCTGCTGCTCTCCTCCTGAGATACTAAGCGGCTTGTAGTTAGCTCTGTGTTGTAGCTTTACGTACGATAGCGCCTTCAGCACTCTTCGGCGCACCGCTGAGGGTGAGACTCCGAGAACCTTAAGCGAAAGGGCGACGTTCTCATATACCGTCTTATTCTCTATGAGCTTAAAGTCCTGAAATATAAAACCCGTGCGCTTGCGTATCGGCGCAATATCTTTCTTAGGAATCTTCAAGTAATTTCTTCCGTCGATTATTATGTGGCCTTCGCTTGGGGCTTCGATGCCGAAGATGATATTCAAGAGCGTAGACTTACCGGCCCCGCTCGCCCCGGTTATGAAGACAAACTCGCCCTTCTCTATAGAGAGGCTCAAGTCGGCTAATGCCGGCTCACTGCCTCCGTAGCTCTTTGTAACGTGGAAAAGTTGTATCATATGGATGGATTATAAAAGGCCGACGAGATAGACCGGTTCACGGACTTAAGCCTTTCCTTTATTGAATTAGTTAACTCTCCTATTATCCCAGTTAGAAGAATCTCTGTCAAGACGCATTACAGTCAAATAATTGAAGTGAAATTAAGAAGTCCCGCCCTTGAATTCAAGGGCGGGACTTTTTCTTGGAGATGGCGGAGCCGACGGGACTCGAACCCGCGCCCTCCGGCGTGACAGGCCGGCGTTATAACCAACTTAACTACGGCTCCAAGATTAAAATTTATTTACGCTAAGAAGACAAACTTAACGGCGCCGACGGTGTAGCGCATCGGCGCCGAATCTTCTCATATTATGTCTGGTAGGCGGAACAGGGCTCGAACCTGTGGCCACAGCCTTGTAAGGGCCGTGCTCTACCAACTGAGCTATCCGCCCGAAGAATCTTTACTTAATTTACAGCTTCCTTAAGTCCCTTACCTGCCTTGAACTTAGGTGCGTTTGATGCCTTAATCTGTATAGCCTCACCGGTTCTGGGGTTACGTCCTGTACGGGCGGCCCTTGCCGATACCGAAAAAGTACCAAAGCCTACTATGCTGACACTGTCTCCGCCTTTAAGAGCTGACGTTACGGCTCCTGTGAATGCATTTACTGCCCTCTCGGCATCTGCCTTTGAAAGGCCTGTCTCTTCAGCAATACTATCTACGATATCTCCCTTGGTCATAGAACTATCCCCTTTCTTATAAGTTTAGTATTTTTAAAAACGCTGCATAAAAAGCTTGATGTGAAATCGGTTTGAACGAAACTACAGGGATTTAAATAACTTAGATATATAACTCTAACCCCTCGTAGAATTTTTAGCAACTTTACGAAGCCATGTCAAGCAAATAAAAAAACTTAGTGCCTTATAACCGTCTCGTCACTCAATGCTTTTTTCTTATTACCCTTTACGAAGTCCTCCGGCTTCTCCTTGAAGAGAGTCGCTTTATCCTTTACATTTAGGGCACTTACGAGGAAATCACTGGCATCATCGTATGCCAGGATCTCTATCTTTTTAAGAACTTGCGCCGGTATATCGCGCAAATCTTTTTCATTTTCTTTTGGTATTATAACGCGCGTAATACCACCTCTGTGCGCGGCCAGTATCTTTTCTTTAAGGCCGCCGATAGGTAAAACATTACCTCTAAGCGTTATCTCACCGGTCATCGCGACACTGTTTCTCACAGGTATTTTAAGGATTGCCGAGGCTATGGCCGTGGCCATAGTAACGCCTGCCGAAGGTCCGTCCTTTGGAATAGCACCCTCAGGGACATGTATATGTATGTCGAGCTTCTGGTAGAATTCCTTTTCAAGACCTAACTCCACGGCACGCGAACGTATGTATGTCATAGCCGCTTGAGCCGACTCCTGCATAACGTCACCAAGCTTACCTGTAATCGTCAATTTACCTTTGCCGGGCATAAGGGCGACCTCTATCGTTAGAAGCTCTCCGCCGACCTCTGTCCATGCCAGACCTACGGCCATGCCTATATGTTCCTTATCTTCTGACTTTCCGTATGTGTAGGGCGGAACTCCAAGGTACTTTATGAGCGACTTAGGAGTAACCTTAACGTTTACTTCCTTACCGCCCTTTAATACCTCTTTGGCGACCTTTCTAAGTACGGCCGCAATCTGCCTCTCAAGGCTTCTAACGCCTGCCTCCTTGGTATAACGCCTCACTATAGTAAGCATAGTGGAACGGCCTATATCGACGTTATCACCCGTAAGGCCGTGCGCCTTTATCTGCTTAGCGAGGAGGAAGTTCTGCGCTATGTGAAGTTTTTCAAGCTCCGTATAACCCGCTATCCTTATAATCTCCATCCTGTCGAGCAGTGGGTACGGTATGCCCTGCATTGAATTGGCTGTCGTTATGAACATGACCTTAGATAGGTCGTAGTCCGAGTCTATGTAATGATCATTGAAGGTATTGTTCTGTTCCGGATCAAGAACCTCAAGTAAGGCCGACGACGGATCGCCCCTGAAATCACTGCTCATCTTATCTACCTCATCGAGAAGTATGAGCGGGTTTACAGTACCGGCCTTCTTCATCGACTGTAGTATCTTACCGGGCATGGAGCCTATATATGTACGCCTGTGGCCCCTTATCTCGGCCTCGTCCTTAACACCGCCAAGAGAGATGCGGACAAAGTTACGCCCCGTGGCTCTGGCGACAGACTTAGCCAGAGAGGTCTTACCTACTCCCGGAGGGCCTACGAGGCAAAGTATCGGCCCCTTCATATCCTCTACGAGTGTGCGTACTGCCAGGTACTCTGTAATCCTCTCCTTTACCTTCTTTAAGCCGTAGTGGTCTTCATCGAGTACGGCCTCTGCCGCCCCAATGTCGTCCATCTCTTTACTTGTCTCATACCACGGCAACTCCAGCATGCATTCAATATAGTTTCTTATGACCGTTGCCTCGGCCGACATCGGGCTCATCATCTTAAGCTTTTTAAGCTCGGAGGCAGTCTTCTTAGCGGCCTCCTTGGGCAGTTTCTTCTTCTTTAGTTTATCTTCGAACTCCTGAAATTCATTTTTAAATTCGTCCTTTTCTCCAAGTTCTTTCTGTATGGCCTTCATCTGCTCGGAGAGGTAATACTCCTTCTGGGTCTTCTCCATCTGTGTCTTGACCCTGTGGCGAACCTTTTGCTCAACCTCAAGTATTTCTATCTCACTCTCCATCAGCGTATAGACACGCTCTAAACGCTCACTCGGGTCGTCTATCTCAAGGAGTTCCTGCTTTTCTTCGACCTTTAAGGTCAAGTGCGTCGCAGTGGTATCGGCCAGACGTCCGACATCTTCTATAGCCAAGGTGCTCGTAAGCACATCTTGAGGAATACGCTTGTTGAGCTTCACATATGCCTCAAAGGACTTCTTAGCCGACCTCATAAGGGCCTCTGTCTCAATGTTATCCAGCTCCGCGTCGGCGAGTTCATCGACCTTGACCATGAAGGTCTCGCTCTGGGCTACAAACTCAGTAATCCTTGCCCTGCGCTTACCCTCGACCAAGACCTTTACCGTCCCGTCAGGGAGTTTGAGCATCTGAAGTATCGTGCCTACCGTTCCTATATCGTGTATCTCGCCCTCTGAGGGGCTATCTACGGCGGCAGATCTCTGCGCGGCAAGCATTACGGTCTTGTCGTTCTCCATGGCGTACTCAAGAGCCTTGATGGACCTATCCCTGCCTACAAATAAAGGCACGACCATATGCGGAAAGATTATTATATCCCTAAGCGGGATTAAAGGCAGTATTCCCTTTGGATACTTCATATCGTAAGACCTCCCTAATCTCTAAGTAATACTTATAACATCTATCTCGATAAAATACCTTGAGGTATATATCACTATCTGCTTCTCAAAAAAAGTGGCTCCAAGCGCGCGAGCCACAAATGCTTAGACCCGCTCTGCGGGTCTAAAGGAAACTCATCTATAAATTAAGGCAAGTAAGCCATCAGGAACTCAACACTTCAGATAAATAAAGACCGTATCGCACAAGACTTCTATCAGGCCGTCTCGACCTTGTCATCCTCTTCGTCGTCTTCGTATATGAGTACCGGCTTATTTTTCTTGCCTATAACCTCTTCGCTTATTATGCACTCCTTGATACCGGTCTGGGTAGGGAGTTCGTACATGGTATCGAGCATAGAGGTCTCTATCATAGACCTTAAGCCGCGCGCGCCTGTCTTTCTCGTTGTTGCATTCTTGGCGAGTTCCGCCAGAGCACCGTCTGTGAACTTAAGCTCAACGCCTTCCATCTCAAAGAGTTTCTTGTATTGCTTTACGAGCGCGTTTCTCGGCTCTGTGAGTATCCTCACAAGGCTCGCCTCATCGAGCTCATCGAGCACTGCCGTCACAGGAAGCCTTCCCATGAACTCAGGAATAAGACCATAGCGCATAAGATCTTCAGGCTCTACTCTATGGAGTACGTCAGGAAGGTTCTTCTTTGCCTTAGTGACGTTGGAGTTAAAGCCCATGGTCTTCTTGCCGACACGCTGGTTGATTATATCCTCAAGGCCCGTAAAGGCACCTCCACATATAAAGAGTATATTAGAGGTATCTACCTGCAGGAACTCCTGCTGCGGGTGCTTACGTCCGCCCTTTGGCGGCACGTTGGCGATCGTACCTTCTATTATCTTGAGGAGTGCCTGTTGAACACCCTCGCCGGATACGTCCCTCGTAATCGAAGGGCTATCACCTTTACGTGAGACCTTATCTATCTCGTCTATGTAGACGATACCGCGCTGACACTTCTCAACGTCATAGTCGGCACTTTGCAGTAGTCCGAGTATTATATTCTCGACGTCTTCGCCGACGTAGCCGGCTTCGGTTAGTGTCGTTGCATCGGCTATTGTAAAGGGTACGTCCAATATACGCGCAAGTGTTTGGGCAAGAAGTGTCTTACCGGAACCCGTAGGACCTAAGAGTAAGATATTACTCTTCTGTATCTCAACACTTCCGAGTTCAACCTTGGCCTCGATACGCTTATAGTGGTTATATACGGCAACGGCCAATACCTTCTTGGCGTAGTTCTGCCCTATGACATACTCATCGAGTATGCTCTTTATCTCCGAAGGTTTGGGCGTACTCTTAGGCTTCTTCTTAAAGTCGTCCTTCTCGTACTCTTCGGCGATTATATCGTTACAGAGGCCGATACATTCATCGCATATGTAGACCATAGGCCCTGCGACGAGCTTTCTGACCTCGTCTTGCCGCTTAGAGCAAAACGAACAGGTCAGGTATCCTTCTCCTTTATCTAAGTCTTTGGTCATATCTAACTAAATCCTTCTTTATATAGCCTATACCCTCTTATCTATCACTTTATCGATTATACCATACTTTTTCGCCTCTTCGCTACTCATATAAAAGTCGCGCTCGGTGTCTTTATGTATGATATCCATAGGCTGACCGGTGTGTTTGCAGAGTATGCCGGCCAATTCTTCTCGAAGCCTAAGTATTTCCCTGGCTTGAATGTCTATATCCGTAGCTTGCCCCTGCGCTCCGCCGAGAGGCTGATGTATGAGTATGCGTGCGTTTGGAAGGGCATACCTCTTGCCCTCTGCCCCGCCTGCAAGCAGGAGTGCGCCCATGCTTGCGGCCTGCCCCATACACATGGTAGATACTTTGGGCTTTACGTACTGCATAGTATCATATATGGCAAGGCCCGCGCTTACGACTCCGCCCGGAGAGTTTATATAGAGGTGAATATCCTTCTCCGGATCCTCGCTTTCGAGGAATAAGAGCTGAGCTACTATCAAATTAGCGACATTATCGTCTACCTGCGTGCCGAGGAAGATTATCCTGTCCTTCAGGAGCCTTGAGTATATGTCGTAGGCTCGCTCGCCTCTGCCGGTCTGCTCTACTACCATAGGTACTAACGTCATGGTTTTATAGACCTTTCTTTATTGGATTACGGCCTTATCTCTTATAAAAAACCCTAACTGCCTGCTGCGGCACTCTCCATAAGGCTGTTAAAGACCTTCTCTCTCCTTATGCCGTCTATGAATACCGGAAGCACGCCTTCCTCTTCGAGTTTGGCCTGTATGGCCTCAGGGGCTTCCTGACGCATGGCGGCTATATCGCTTATCGTCTGCGCTATATCTTCCTTCGTAGGCTCTATCTTTTCCTTGTCGGCTATGCAGTCGAGGAGTATATCGCCTTTGGCCTGCTTTATGGCCATATCACGACACCTCTCCTTGGACTCGGCCGAGTTCATGGCCATCTCCTTGGGGTCTACCACACCACGCCTGACACCGTCCTGTATATTGTTCATTATCTGAGAGTAGTACTTGGCTATGATGCTCTCGGGTACTTCAAACTCATTCTCTTCTATGAGCTTATCCATGAGCTTACGCTTGTCCTTATCCTTCTCGATCCTCTCCTTAGCCTTTACAAGCTCCTCGGATATCTTGGCCTTCAGCTCCTTCAAGTTACCACAACCCAAGTCTTTTGCGAAGTCGTCGTCTATGGCCTTTAAGACCTTATTCTTTACGGCCGTTATAGTGAGCTTAAAGACGGCATCCTTACCTGCAAATTGCTTATCGTGGTAAGCCTCGGGAAAGGGCTTTGTAAACTCAGGCGTATCGCCAACCTTACAGCCCTTTACGGCATCCTCAAACTCTGGGAAGTTGGTCTTCTCTTCGCCTACGACAAATAAGTAATCCTTAACATCACTCTTATCGACCGGCTTACCGTCGATCGTTACCGCAAAGTCTATGGTAACGGCAGAGGCGTCGGCTATCGGCTCATCTGATTCGACGAGTTCCGAGTTCTTCTCGCAGAGAAATTTAAGCTGCTCGTCTATATCCTCATCCTTCACCTCAACCTCTACGGCCTCGGAGACGATATCTCTGTAGCCTGTTATCTCTATATTAGGCAGAACATCTACCATCAACGTATAGCAAAACGAATCATTGGTCTCATCGGGAACCCTTACGGACTCGACCTCCGGGTTGGATATGGGCTTTAACCCCTCACTGCGAACGGCCTCTATATAGGTAAACTCAACGAGCCTCTTCGATACGTCCTCATTTACCTTCTCGCCGTACTTTTGCTTGAGCACGTTGTCGGGAACCTTACCCTTCCTAAAGCCGTCCATCTCGGCCTCGGCCTTAAGCGAAGCGTATGCCTCCTCTATCATATCCGTGTATCTCTCGTTTGGAACCTCTATAGTGACCTTCTTCTTTATATCGCTTAGATTCTCTACAACAACCTTCATTTATCTATACCTTCCTATTGTGGTTTTTAGTGTTATTAAATTATTGGTACGAGAGGGGGGAGTCGAACCCCCACGGTTGCCCACTGGATCCTAAATCCAGCGCGTCTACCAGTTCCGCCACTCTCGCACAGGGTTTATAGATAGCACCTTTATCTTCTATACTAATATATGGACAAAGACTCAAAAAAGCAAGGGGTAAAAGCATGGTATTTCGCCGTAAAGAGACCTTTTTTACGGCTTTGAGAAGAAAAACCCGTCGCAACATTCCAGATGAGCAGAAAAGAGGCAATATTTTACGATTGGACTCTCTTGCCGTCTAAAGTGGCTAAGAGCGCCAAAGACAAAAGCAGATCCTGGAATAAGTTCAGGATGACAAGTATGGAGATGGGAGGTCATAAATATCGTAGCGACAAAGAGAATTGGTCGTATTCAAGGAGCCGACGGACTCTTCGCGCGGAAGGGCTGAAGAGTGAGTCGTACTTTTAGGTAC
>DAOVKH010000115.1 GCA_030631875.1 Deltaproteobacteria bacterium
TACGTTTAGAGTACGTGGCGACGTTGTCGAGGTATTCCCTGCATACGAGGGCAATAGTGCCATCCGCATAGAATTCTTCGGCGACGAGATAGAGAAGATCTCCGAGGTAGACCCATTAAGGGGCAAGGTACGCACGCCCCTCCAGATGGCTCTCATACACCCGGCCACCCACTTTGTCTCTACAAGAGAGAATATGCGCAAGGCGGCCGACACCATACGCGAAGAGCTGAGAGAGCGTTTGATAGAGCTTAATAAAACCGACAAGCTCGTCGAGGCTCAACGTCTCGAACAGCGAACCAGCTTTGATTTGGAACTCCTTGAAGAGACCGGCTACTGCCCGGGCATTGAGAACTACGCGCGCCACTTCTCCGGCCGCCCAACGGGAGAAGCCCCCTATACGCTCATAGATTACTTCGCCGGCGACTTCCTGCTCTTTATAGATGAGAGCCACGTATCGGTGCCTCAGGTGGGAGGTATGTATCACGGCGACCGTTCACGCAAACAGACTCTCGTCGATTACGGCTTCCGCCTTCCATCGGCACTCGACAACAGGCCACTCAAATTTGAAGAGTTCAAGGAGCGTATCGGACAGGTCGTATACGTCTCGGCAACACCGGGCAATTATGAGATGGAGACATCGGGTGGCGAGGTAGTCGAACAGATAATACGGCCGACCGGTTTGATGGACCCTGAGATAGAGATGCGCCCCGTAAATACGCAGGTAGACGACCTATTGGGTGAGGTAAAGAATCGCGTAGAAGCAGGCGAACGTGTACTCGTGACGACCCTAACGAAACGCACCGCCGAAGACCTCGCCGACTACTACGACGGCATGGGTATCAAGGTCAAGTACCTCCACTCCGACGTCGAGACTCTCGAACGGGTCGAGATAATACGCGACCTGCGTCTCGGTAAGTTCGATGTGCTCGTCGGTATAAATCTATTAAGAGAGGGTTTAGACCTGCCCGAAGTTTCACTCGTTGCAATATTCGATGCCGACAAGGAAGGGTTTCTACGCTCCGAACGCTCCTTGATACAGACCTTCGGGCGCGCGGCACGCAATATAAACGGACGCGTCATACTATACGCCGATAAGGTAACACGCAGTATGCGGGCGGCTATGGACGAGACCGAAAGAAGGCGTAAACTCCAAGATGCCTACAATAAAAAACATAAGATTACTCCATCGACTATAAAGAGCAAGATAAAGGATATCATCAGCTCCATCTATGAATCCGATTACTATACCGTAGAGTCGGCGAGTGAGGATACCGCGCCCTACTGCGCGCCACACGAAATACCCGCGCGCATAAAAGAGCTTACCAAGAAGATGCAGGCGGCGGCAAAGAAGATGGAATTCGAGAAGGCCGCTGAGTTGAGAGATGAGCTAACGGAGTTGGAAAAACTCGAGATTAAGTTGTAGGAGTTACGGAGGCGGCTCAGCCGCCTCGAGATTAAGTTGTAAGTATTTACAGTGCGGCCTCGGCCGAATTAATAGATACTTATCTCTTTTTTGAATAAGGTCGAGTTTGGTATGAGAACGACCTTCCCTTCGGTCTGTATGGTCGTGTAGCGAAAGTCTATCGTCAGCACCTCGCCTCTACCCTCACCGACCGATATATCATCGCCTACCTTAAATGGGCGATACAAGAGTATCAAAACGCCTGCCAACATATTGGAGAGCGCGTCCTTAAGCGCGAAGCTCAGAGCAAAGCCCGTAAGCCCAAGGCCTGCTACGAGCGCCGATACGTTGATTCCGGCCGTACCGAGTGCCGTTATTGCGCCAAGCACAAGGCAGAGCCCCTTGGCACTGCGCGCGGCCAATTGTATTATATCCTCTTCAAGCTCTGTCTTAGAGCATATACTCGTTATAATTCCTTTTACGACCCTTGCGGCTATCCAAAAGAGTATAAATATCAACAATGCCAAGAAGAACTTTGGCAGAAATGCCGTTGCCGGCTGAACGAGAATATTGAGTGAGTCTTCCATAGAGTAGATGATAGATATTGAGCTCTCTTTTGTCAACCTCTAAGTAGTAAGTGCGGAGTTTTCTGCTAAACTTTAATCTATAAGGATAACCGAAAGATGTCTTAAATAAATAGGGAGATACTTCGTCATGATGAAAGAAGGAGATAAGGCGCCGGGGTTTACACTCGACGGCGTAGACGGCGACGGTAATGAAACGAGCGTAGCGTTAAAGGATTATAAAGGCAAGAAGGTCGTCCTTTACTTTTACCCGCGTGACAATACGCCGGGCTGTACGACAGAGGCCTGCGACTTTAGAGACAACTTCAGTAGGCTCAAGAGCCTTGGGGTCGAAGTCCTCGGCATTAGCCCAGACAGAATAGAGACACATAAGAAGTTTCGTGAGAAGCAATCCCTTAACTTTCCACTACTCTCAGATATTGACAGAGAGGTCGCAGAATCCTACAGTGCCTTTGGCGAAAAGAAGAGCTACGGCAAGACTACTATGGGTATAATCAGGTCTACATTCCTCATAGACGAAGAGGGCAATATAAAGAAGTCCTGGTATAAGGTAAAGGTCAAAGGCCACGTAGACGAGGTCATCAGCTCCCTATAAGAGACCTCTTGCCGCTCCTTACCCAATACTCTTTTTATAATTTTCGGAAGGGTTGCTGATAGTGTTTATAGCCTCAAGGCTTTCGATGGTATCGAATATCTCGTCTATGGCGTAACGCATAATATCACCCATAATCCCTATCTGGTCATTTGACAGAGTCATGCCCTTTTCCTCGTTGAGTTCTCTGCTGAGAGACATAATATTTACAAGCGGCATTATGCTCTCCCTAAGGTCCCTCGCTCTCTTGGTCAACTTCTTTCTATCGAATAAAGGCCAAGCCTCCTCTAGAGTTAATATCTGGTGAGGGTTGATATACCGATAATTACCTGTATTGTACGGGAAGCGGACAAAGGAGTCTTTAAAGGTTACTCTTCTTCAAATTCAGTGAGCATCTTTTGGACACGCCTAAGGCCTTCTTCTGTTACGAGGTAGCGTTTTCTGGAGTGAGGTGGTGTCTCTTCTTGATGGGTCTTGCCCTGTGCTTCTTCCTTCTCTTCTTCTTCTTCTAAAACCCTGTCATCTGAGTGGTGGAGTTCGACTATAAGAGGCCTCTCTTTCTCTGTCTCCATTATAGAGGCGAGTGTGGCCGTTATATTACTACTCCTGTGTCCGCCCTCTGCGAGTGCTTTATTTATCTCATAGGCGGTGAGTTCTTCTTTATCGTTCTTTATTTGAAGGTAGGCGGCTATGACGAGTGTACGGTCTTTAAGTCTTCGCGGGGTAGCAAAGGCCGCTATATCCGATGGTGAGTTGAAGGAGGCTATAGTTACCGGTTCTTTATTAACGGGATGGAGAGGTTCTTCTACTTGCGGTATCTTATCGGAGACCTCAGCGAACAATTCTCGCATCTCCTCCTCCAGAGAAAACCGCTCTATCAGCCGAACGAGCACTATCAGGCGTTCTTCGCCCTCAAGACCATTCAATGTCTCTTCTATAATCTCTATGGCCTTTAACTCCGATTCGCTATGCATACTACCCCTCTTGTAACCTTCTAATACCTTGCTACATCTATGGTAAAAGTATACAATACTCTGAACCTTAAATGAAGTGGAGTTATTAAGATATGTCTATGGATTTCAAAGAAGCCCTCGACGAGCGGAGGCTCGTCTTTGACGGCGGCATGGGTACGATGCTACAGGAGCTCGGCCTCAAGGCCGGCGGCTGTCCCGATGAGCTGAACATTACCGAGCCGGAGCTTATAAAGAAGGTTCACTCGGCCTACCTCAGTGCCGGAGCGAACGTCGTTACGACCAATACATTCGGCGCTAATAGGATTAAGCTCGAAGAGTACGGCCTCGAAGGCCGCTTAGAAGAGATAAATATAGCCGCCGTAAAGAATGCTCGCTCTGCTGTGGGCGACAACGCCTTCATCGCCGGAGACATCGGGCCAAGCGGAAGATTCATAGAGCCGGTCGGCGATATGAGCTTTGAAGAGGCCGTAGAGATATTTACCGAACAGGCAGAGGCTCTAAAGAAGGGCGGCGCAGACCTCTTTATAATCGAAACGATGATGGATATAAAAGAGATGCGCGCGGCCATCATAGCCGCCACATCCGTTGGGCTTCCCGTAGTCGCCACGATGACATTCGATAACTCTATGCGGACGATACTCGGTACTTCGCCCGAAGCCTTTGCCGCCGTCGCCTCGGCACTCGGTGTAGCCGCCTTAGGAGCTAATTGTTCATTGGGCATAGAAGGTATCTTCGACGCACTCTCTGCCATGAGTAAGGTTACGGATCTGCCCCTCATAGCGCAGGCCAATGCAGGCATACCGGTACTCAACAAGGCCGGTGAGACGACCTTTCCGGCTACACCCGAAGAGATGGCCGAGTATATGCCAAGGCTCGGAGAGATAGGCACACGCATAGTCGGCGGATGCTGTGGTACGACAGACAAACATATCGAAGCGATGGGTAAAGCATTCTTGAATGCACCTGAGAAGACCGCCTCTAAAGATAATCGCAACTTCACAGCCCTTGCCTCGCGCGGCACTGTAAAGGTATTTGGTCCGGGGCTTCGCCCCGTCACCATAGGAGAGCGCATAAACCCTACGGGCAAAAAGACACTCGCCGAAGAGATAAAGGAAGGCAAGACCACCCGCATAAGAGCCGAAGCAAAGGATCAGACCGAGGCCGGAGCAGACTTGCTTGACGTAAACGTAGGCGTTCCGAATATAGACGAGCCGTCTGCTATGAAGAGAGCCGTATTTGCCGTAAATGAAAACTCAACACTACCGATAGTCGTTGATTCATCTGACCTCACCTCACTCGAAGAGGGGTTGAAGGCCGTAGACGGTAGAGCACTCATAAACTCCGTTAGCGGTGAGGAAGAAAAACTCGCTACCGTATTGCCGCTCGCAAAGAAGTATGGCGCGGCCGTACTCGGGCTTACTCTCGACGACGACGGCATTCCTCAAAGTGCCGAAGGTAGGGTTAAAGTAGCCAAGAAGATACTCGACCGTGCCCTGAAGGCAGGGCTTAGAAAAGAAGACATCGTTATAGATTGCCTTGCCATGACGGTAAGTGCCGAACCAAAGGCCGCCAAAGAAACACTCAGGGCCATACGGATGGTAACGGAAGACCTTGGGCTTGCGACCACACTCGGCGTAAGTAATATTTCATTCGGCCTTCCTGCAAGGGGAGTCGTCAATTCCAACTTCTTTGCCATGGCGATAGATAACGGTCTGACGAGTGCCATCATAAACGTAAAGAACGAGGCGATGATGGATGCATTCTTTGCGGCGTGTACGCTCCTTGGCTACGACCCCAATGCCGAAGGCTACATTGACCGCTTCAGGGAGCGCACAACCGCTGAAACAACTACAAACGTTACGAAGAAGGCTCCTCAGGGCATACGTGAGGAGATAGCAAACGCCGTAGTAGAGGGCTCGGAGGACGAAATTGTAGCGCTCGTAGAGAGAGCCTTGAGCGAAGGCATTGCTCCTTTGGCAGTTGGCAATGAAGCGCTAATACTTGGGCTTGATGAGGTGGGCAGACTCTTTGCCTCTAACAGGTACTTTCTGCCGCAAGTAATCCTCTCTGCCGATACGGTGAAGAAGGGCTTTAACAGGCTCAAGGAAGAGATGCTCGAAGACGACTCGCCAAAGCTCGGTAGAGTTATCCTGGCTACCGTCGAAGGCGACATACACGACATAGGTAAGAACATACTATGCACACTCTTAGAGAACCACGGCTTTGATGTAATAGACTTGGGCAAGAACGTCTCACCTGAGACGATAATAGAGACGGTGCGTAAAAAGGATGTTGACGTAGTCGGCTTGTCGGCTCTAATGACAACGACCGTTATGGGCATGGAGACGGTAATTAATAGCCTCAA
>DAOVKH010000030.1 GCA_030631875.1 Deltaproteobacteria bacterium
ATTGCGACGCGGTAAGCGGCCAACTATACGCCATCTGGCTCGACTATGAAAAGATAACGATCAAACGACTCTACGTCTATCCCGACCGCATTGAGCTCAGACCCGACAACAAGAGCTTTCCAACGACAACAATCCCCACACCAAAGACGCCTGAATCATCAGACAACTTTATATTGGGTAGGGTCAAATTACTCTACCAAAAATATTAGTGCAAAATCTTTAGACCTCAAAGATTACCTCAACGCAAGACCTCATCTCTGAAAATTAACAGTAAAGAAAGACCCGACCGACGACACCGCTAAAGAGGCTGTGAACGAAGAGCAACGGCGTCTATCACCACGAAAGATTAATTACCGGGATGAATTTAGATGTTCTGAATAGTATCCTATGGATCTCATAGGTATCTCAAAAAAAATCAACCCTGATCTTAGCGAGGGTTGATTAAAGCATATAGCAAATTGGAGGCGGCGAGCGGATTCGAACCGCTGAATGACAGTGTTGCAGACTGCTCCCTTAGCCACTTGGGTACGCCGCCCTATGTAGAACAATCATTATAAGTCAGCTCTCTTTTAGTGTCAAGGAGTCTATCTGCTTATAGGCGAGAACCTCTAATTTTATTGGTCTTCTTCTACTTCTTCCAAAGCCCAACGGAGAGTGCTCTGGCCTTAGCCTCTGCCTCTTTATAGGCCTTTACCTTAACAAGTCCACACGGTGGTATCGTGAGCGTCTTTGCGAGCCCCAAGGTCAAGAGCCTCTCGCCGACGTCTACCTCGCCTGCGCGTACCCACCCCAAGAGCCTCCCGTACTTATCTTTATACTCAGAGGCACACGGCTCAAAGTAGATAGTACCTTCGCCATTAGAGAGAATCTCAACGTTCATAGTGCGAGCCTTCTTGTAGAACGGCTCTTCCCTCTCCGGCGTATCAATACCAACGTAACGAATGCGTTCGCCGCCGACAAGCTCCACCGTATCGCCGTCTATCACCCACTTAACGACTATCTGCCTCGTCTTACCTTCATCGCTATTATTAGTATTAACAAGGGCAAGTACGCCGGCTCTATCTACATATAAAAATAATACGGCCAAGGCTACTGCCAGGGCCGTCGCAATCCTACGATATCTATTCTTGGCTGCCATGGAGCGCAACTCACCTGTCTCTAAACTTATGTAGCTTGGCCTGAAGGTGCTTGATGTCGTCGAGTATGGCGGCGTAGTCAATATTACCCGCGGAGATGTTCTTAGTGGAAAGGCTGTCGGTTACCTTGGAGAGTCCGATTATAAGCTCACCGTTAAGGGCACTACCCGATATATGCAGGTCTTCATACTCTTCTATCATCCCGTTGACCTCGTCTATAAAACCCCTTACGTAAAGATCATCTTTATAGCGCACCGAGAGCCTGTAGTCGAGCTCGCCGGATCTTATGTGCTTAACCTCATATTCGAGCCTCTTGAAAGGGCCTACGAGCCTGTGCGAAAACACTATCGAAGAGAGTGCCACTATCACTATATAGCCGATGACCATCATTATGCCGAGTATAGGTGAGTCAATCTCGAAGTATTCGGTCAGAGCGGCCGCCACCGATTGCAGGAATATGCCGCCCAAGAGAACGAGCGTTACGAGGAGTGCTATCGAGAGCTGAAGCTCCCTCGATACAAAGTACTTCTGGCGTATCATCTTCTTTATACCCACTCTATTACCTCCAAAAAAAGCATATAAGCTATATCTTTAATTTAAAACCCTTTTTAGTCTTTTGTCAAGGCATGAAAGGAAGGAAAGCCGAAAGACCTTTAAAACCATTGACATTAAATGAATAATTCGGGTTTAACGATAATTGGATAGACGGCTCTTAAAGCTTGAAGACCCCGCTAAGAAAGCTCCAGTATCTTCGGCACACTTGCCTCCTGGCTTATGGCCATTATGTGCGCGCCGTGGCAATACCCGCGAAGCGCTTTAACCTGCCTTGCGGCTATCTCAATGCCCTTCTCTAATTGATCAGGGGCGGCGGTAAGCTCGTCTATCAGCGACTGCGGCACGTCCACTCCTGGGACATTCTTATTTAAATACTCAGCCATCTTGGCGGACTTAAGGAGCAGTATGCCTGCCAGTATCTTTACGTCCAGCCCCTCGGCTCTCTCGAAGAATCTCTTAAAGCCGTCCATATCGTATACGGCCTGGGTCTGGAAGAAACGGGCTCCGGCAGATATCTTCTTCTTAAACCTTATCCACTCAGGCTCGAATGGAATCGTACCCGGCGCAACGACCGCGCCTATAAAGAAGTTCGTAGCACCTCGAAGCTCCTTACCCTTAAGATTATGGCCATCGTTCAATGTCTTTATCGTCGCTGTAAGTTGTACGGCATCTAAGTCGAATACAGGCTTTGCCTCACGGTGGTCGCCAAAAGATACGTGGTCTCCTGTAAGAGCAAGTACGTTCTCTATTCCAAGTACCGACGCGCCAATTAAATCCGACTGTATTGCTATCCGATTTCTGTCACGGCACGTCATCTGAAAGACGGGCTCAACACCCTCCTTCAGTAGCAGTACAGAGGCCGCGAATGAAGAGAGCCTCATCACAGCCCTCTGGTTATCGGTTACATTGGCGGCAACGAGCTTATCCTTAAGGAGGCGTGCCTTCTCTATAAAATCCGCAACGTCGGTTCCGCGCGGAGGACATATCTCGGCCGTTACCGCAAACTTGCCTGCTTCTAAAGTTTCTCTAAGTTTACTCATTCTATTAAGACACTACCTTTACTATGGATTCGAAGAACGCATAGCCGTCGGTTCCACCGAGCGAGGCTTCCATGGCACGCTCCGGGTGCGGCATCAGGCCAAATACGTTCTTTTCTTTATTCGTTATTCCGGCGATATTCCCTACAGAGCCGTTCGGATTAGCACTTGCGTCTACGTCGCCGTCTTTTGTAGCGTATCTGAGGATTATCTGCCCATTACCGGAGAGCGACTTAAGCGTCTCCGCGTCGGCAAAGTAATTACCATCGGCATGAGCAATGGGGATATCCAATAGCTGGCCTTCCTCATAGAGTTTAGTGAATGGCGTATTGACATTTTCAACTCTCAGCCCAACATCCTTACAGATAAACTTAAGGCCGCTGTTGCGCATAAGTACGCCCGGCAGTAAGCCCGTCTCGCATAGTATCTGAAAACCGTTACAGATGCCGAGCACAAGCCCGCCATTATCGGCAAACTTCTTTATCTCTTTCAGCACCGGAGAGAACTTCGCTATAGCACCGGTGCGGAGGTAATCGCCGTAAGAAAAACCGCCGGGAAAGACTATGCAATCAAAGCCCTTAAGAGAGGTCGTCTTGTGCCAAATATACTCGGCCTCCTGACCCATGACGTGCTTTGCCGCATGGTAGCAATCATGGTCGCAATTCGACCCGGGGAATACAACTATACCAAACTTCATATCTATTCGACCTCGACTCTAAAGTCTTCTATGACAGGGTTCGCCAAGAGCTCTTCGCACATACGGCGAGCCTCTTGCTCTGCGGCCTCTTTGCTTTCAGTATCGACCTTAAGCTCCATGAACTTACCGATACGCAGATCTTCAACACCCTTAAAGTCAAGCGCACCCAACGCACCAACGACCGCGCGCCCCTGTGGGTCCAAGACCCCTTCCTTAAGCGTCACATATATCTTAACCTTTATCGACATCAGATTACTCCTTACTTCAATTTACTCAAGCGTTATATATATCTTTGCCGCCGTTAAATCCGCCTCTCTTAACTGAGAGGTCTATCCTATTAATCTTATATTGGAGATAGAATACGGCCGGTACGAAGAGACCCCATAGTATCATATAAAAGAACGATATCTCCTCCGAACCTCGGTTACCCGTAGCGTTCATGTGGTCAATCAGAATACTCCTTGCCTTTATGCACTGAAATAAGAGCATCAACTTAAAGGCCATGTCGAGCATATTGGATGTTCGCATTATATTGCTCATGAACGGACCTTCGAGGTCAAGCTCCATGCCCGAACCCACTACGACCACTACAGCATAGACCATAACGCCGACATTCACTATAGCCAACGCAAAGATAATGCCGATAGAGCCTTGCGTAATCTTCATCTCCGACTTAAAGGCGTTTAAGACATCCAAACGCTTCATCAGCCAGATAGGTGCGTATATACCGGCCGTAAGGAACGTATATACGACGAGCCTTACCACGCTCATATTCTCTATACCGCCACTCGTAGCCGCCGCGGAGAGGTTCACCCCGCAGCGGCTACAGAAGACGGCAGAATCTTCATTATCGTTTCCACACTTAATACACTGCAATCAATACCCTCTTAATTAACTCTTCTCTTATCTATCTCGCGTGCCTTTGATACCAAGTGCAGAAGCTCTATGACGTCTTTGTCGTTCTTCAGATCTCCGCCTATACTATGCAAGACGTCGAGTACCCCGTCAAAAGAAGAACCCTTTGACCAATGGTTCTCTTTGAGTATCTCCGCAAACTCGGCAACACCTGCGGCAAGTTTAAGTGAATCACTTGCGTCATCAAATGAAGCCCTGAAGTCAGACTGAGCTATGCTCTTCGCTACCTCTTGGACCTTGCCCGTTGCAGGGTCTTTATATCTTACATAGACGGTAGCAACGCCATCGCCACCACTATAACGGCGGTTCTTATTATACCTACGGCCGCCTTCGTCGTCGTTATTATATCCGCCGCTACGAGCCTCTTCGCCCTTCCAGAATTTAACTTCGTATAAGGCCGTCACCGAGTGCCCGGAGCCTATCTCTCCGCCGTCTTCTTTATCGTCACGAAACTTATTATCGGCAACGTCTCTGTTTTCATAACCAATAAGCCTGTAACTTCTAACGACCGTCGGGTTAAAGTCGACCTGTACCTTCACGTCGCCTGCTATTACCTGAAGCGTACCTGTCAGGTTTTCTACGAATATGCGTCTGGCCTCATCTAAGGTATCGACGTAAGCGTAGTGTCCGTTACCCTTATCGCCGAGCTTTTCGAGCATGACGTCGTTAAAGTTACCCATGCCGAATCCAATTGACGATAGTGTTATGCCTTTATCTGCGTAGGCCTTAACCTCGCTGAGTATCGACTCGGCACTCGTTCTGCCGACATTCGCAACACCGTCGGAGCAGAGTATGACTCTATTAATGCGCCCCTTCTCATATGCCTTGGCCGCAAGCTCGTAGCCAATCTTCAGCCCCTCTTCGGCGTTCGTTGCGCCTTCGGGGCGAAGGCTATCTATAGCACGCAATATGGTATCTTTATCGTCAAGACGCCTATGATCCATGATAACACGTCCGCGCGAGCCGTATATAACTATCGCAACCTTATCATGCTCAGTCAACTCATCGACGAGCAGGCGAAGGCTCTTCTTTACAAGCCCCAGACGATCTTCCCTCGCCATAGAGCCGGATACATCTATAACAAAGGTAAGGGTTGCGTCCTTGCGGTTCTCATTGTCAATCTCAAAGCCCTTAACGCCTATCCGAAGCAGGCTCGCAGACCTTGAAAACTTAGAGGGCGCGCCCTCTGTGTATATGTCAAACGCACCGCCATTACTACTGCCGCCCTTTGAAGCATAACCGTAGTCAAAGTAATTTATAAACTCCTCTGCCCTCACGGCCGCCCTTGGAGGAAGGTTGCCGCCTAAGATATAACGCCTTGCATTTGCATAGGATGCCGTATCGACATCTATGGCGAATGTTGAAAGGTTATCCTCGTCTGCATCGACAAAAGGGTTTACCCCGTAATTCTCATAGAACTCTGCGGCGTAAGGCGCATCGTTTACCGTTGCCGTACCGCCGTGTGCCTTTATAGGAATAGGTGTCGGCATTGGCATCGGGGCTATACCGATGTAACGGCGACTCGCTTCATATTGCGCCTTGGCCTCAGCCGCTACCTGGGCACGCACCCTATTGTTCTCTACTACCTTTAAGCGAACCATCGCCTCGACGCTATCTACTTCTGCGCCGGCGTAATCGACCTTTCTGCCAACTCGGTCGCCTTCCTTCTTCGAGCTAAGCCTCGACTTAATAGTATTTAATGGTACGCTCTCACCGGCACTTAACTCTTCTTCTGCCACTACCGTCGAAGACTTCACTACTGAGCCAACAGGTTTAGCCTTGACCAAAATATCACTGTCGCCCTTTGTTTCCTTAATCGTTGTGGTCTTCTCTGACTCTACTTCGACCCTTACCTGCTTATCCGAACTCTTCGTACATCCAACAACTACAAATACTGCCAGTAGAACTAAAACGATATGTGCCTTCATGTTTTTCATATCGCACCTCCTTTCTACTGACTGAGACACCGGAAGGGGCGATATGGTTTAATCAAATTCAAATTTTTTTAAATTAACCTTCTTTTCCCTCGTCTATCGCTTCAGGGGTAAATCCGCCAAGGTTTGCTTCTGTATCCACACCTGCGACTTCAAGTGGAATGGCTTTGAACTTCTCTTCCTGTGCGGCGGTAATGCCCTTGACCATCTTTATTACAAATACGATAGAGACTATCGCGACGGCGGAGGCCGCCATATCGAGGTTTGTAGAAAATATCAAGTCCTCTATAGTAACGTCGGACTTCATCGGTATCCTACTGGCTACTCTGCTCATTATCCCCGAGACGATATGGGTTATCCACCAGACGGTAATGCAGGCGGGTATCTTCAAGCTCTGCCACGTCTCTGCTTTATTATAGACGGAGAAGCTCGCCTTCCACATCTCCGCCGCTACCTGAAATGGCCTTACGAGATTGATTATAGGAATAAAGAAGTACCATACAGCCCAATTCGACTTATACTTAAGCCCTTGAAGCTGAAGCGGCTTTAAGTTAGCGTGTGTGCGATAGAACCACCTAAGGAATACTACCGCCGTAAATATGAGCAATAGAACCTGCACCAGACCTATCAGGGCTTGACGACTATCATTGGCCTCGGCGACTGAATCCGAGACCGAAAGACCATTCATCATGGCCTCAAGAAGCCCCACCTGCGAGAAGCTTGAGATAATACCTACCCCTTCTAATACAATGGCGACTGCAAAGAGTATGATAATGAACTTCGCCCTCTTTGCCATTGAAATGAACACGTCGCTCTTTGTCGTTACAGTATCTATATTTTCTGCCGCCATAAGAAGCTCCTTATCCCTTTATTTTATAACCTTATTCAGCACCTTCTCGTAGGCCTCTTCGATATTGCCGAGATCTCGACGGAAGCGATCCTTATCCAACTTCTCGCGCGTTACCTTATCCCAGAGCCTGCACCCGTCGGGCGTTATCTCATCTGCCAAGAGTACCTCGCCCTTATAGCGACCAAACTCCAGCTTATAGTCTACTAGTATAATGCCGCGCTCATCGAAGAACTCCTTCATAAGGTCGTTCACCTTAAGAGCCACAGACTCCATGATATCAAGCTCGGCTTGCGTTGCGTAACCCATGACCCTTATTATGTAGTCGTTTATGAATGGGTCGCCAAGGTCGTCGTCCTTGTAGCAATACTCAAGTATAGGACTGCTTAATTCAATGCCCTCATCTATACCGAGGCGTTTTGAAATACTTCCGGCCGTTATATTTCTTACAATAACCTCTACCGGTATTATCTCGACCTCTTTGACGGCCATCTCCCTCTCGCTCAGCTCTTCTACGAAGTGGGTCTTTACGCCCTTGCCTTCTAAGTACCTGAACATTGCCGAAGATATTTTATTATTGATGACACCCTTGTTCTCTATAGTACCCTTCTTCTCGGCATTAAAGGCCGTTGCGTCATCCTTAAAGTACATTATGTTGACACCCTCTGTGTCAGTCGAAAATATTACCTTTGCCTTACCTTCGTATAACTGATCTTTCTTACTTATTGGTTTTTCCATTACTCCCTGCTCTCCTTATCTTCCGAATACTCGTTTAAATATATAGCCGACATTCTTTATGTAAGGCGCCATATCAAAGCACGCGTCTAAGTCTTCTTTACTTAAGATCTTCGTAACTTCGCAATCTTCTTCGAGAAGGTCTCTGAATTGACTGCTACCTTCCCACACCTTCATGGCATTACGTTGGACGACCTTATAGGCCGCCTCCCTCGAAAGCCCCTTGTCTGCGAGCTTAAGCATTACACGTTGCGAGAAGACGAGCCCTCTTGAGGCACGCATATTCTCCTTCATGCGCTTTGGGTATACGACAAGGCCTGCCATCATATTAGTTACGCGACCAAGCATAAAGTCCACCAATATGGTTGCGTCCGGCGCTACTATGCGCTCGACCGACGAGTGGCTGATATCACGCTCGTGCCAGAGTGCTACGTTTTCGAGTGTTGTAGAGGCGTAGCCGCGAACGAGGCGTGCAAGACCGGTCAGGTTCTCCGACAATATCGGATTACGCTTATGCGGCATAGCCGACGAGCCTTTCTGCCCCTTTGTAAATGGCTCTTCCGCCTCGCCAAGTTCCGTCCTTTGGAGATGCCTCACCTCTACAGCGATCTTCTCAATCGTCGCCGCTATGACGGCCAACGTTGAAAAGAACTCGGCGTGGCGGTCTCGCTGAACGACCTGCGTTGCCGCTGGCTCGGCCTTAAGCTTAAGCTTCTTTAATGTATAGCGTTCTATGAAGGGATCGATATTTGCAAATGTCCCTACAGCACCGGATATCTTCCCGTAGGATACTGTCTCCTTTGCGCGGATCATGCGCTCAAGGTTACGCTCCATCTCGCCATAGTAGACGGCCATCTTGAGGCCGAATGTCGTAGGCTCGGCGTGTATGCCATGCGAGCGTCCCATCATGACGGTATTCTTATGTTGCCTTGCGCGACGCTTCAAGACCTTCATGAATTCTTTTATGCCTTTTATGATAATCTCGGCAGATTGCCTGAGCTGTAACGCCAACGACGTATCCAATACATCGGACGAAGTAAGGCCGATATGAATATAGCGTGAATCATTGCCGACAAACTCACCGACAGATGTCAGAAACGCTATGACATCGTGCTTTACAACCTTTTCGATTTCATTTATGCGCTTAACCTTAAAGTCGGCCTTGCGCTTAATCCTCGCCAGGGCGGCGGCAGGAATCTTACCCTTCTTCTGCCACGCCTCGCAGGCGGCCAGCTCAACGTCGAGCCACATACGAAACCTATTTTCATCTTCCCATACGCCGCGCATCTCTTCTCTACTATAACGTTCTATCATTATTTAATGGCCTCCTCCTGTGAAATGAGAAATCATATATACCAAAGCCACGCCGACGAGCACAAGTAATATATTAAGGCGGCTCATCTTCTTATGTGTCTCGGGAAGCAAATCCGATGCTCCTATGTATATAAACGAACCTGCCGAGAAGGCCAGTAAAATGCCAAGTGTTGACATGCTTACGTCGCGTACAAAGAAGTAAGCCCCCATAGCGCCTATGCCTGCCGCTACGGCCACGACCCAGCCCATAAGTAAAACGCGCGCCTTCGTATAGCCCGTGTGCAACAAGAGTGACGCAACCGTTATGCCGACCGGCAGCCTGTGCAAGAGTATCGCCACGGCCGATGCTATGCCGACCTTTATATCAGCCTCAAAACCAACGCCTATGACAATGCCGTCTAAGAGCGAGTGAAGGCCTATCGCTATGAAAGCCGGAAGCCCCATGGAGTGAACCTCGCAATCATCCGAACGCTCCCTACAGGTATGTATGGCTATCAAATGCTCGAAGATATAGTAACCAATGAGCGTGAAGAGTACGACCGTAAGGGCGTGGCCTTCATTTAACTCTATGGCCTCCGGGAGTATATGCGTAAAGGCCGTAGCCAATATTACGCCGGCCGAAAAACTAAGGAAGAATATCGTATTCCTCTTTGCCCAACTCTCCCTGGCAAAGACCATATATACGCCGACGAGTGTCGCAAGTCCGGCAACGAAGCTGTAAAACAATGTATTTAAGAGCTGGCTTTCCATCTGTATATCTAAGACCTTTCCTTTATCTCTTCATCAAATTAAAAAATCCCGCACAGACGGGTAAGCCTTCTTCTTATTATAACGAGGAAGGTTCGAGGCTCGCTTACTTAACTCCCTTTGCTTTATCTTTATAGAGCTTATACTCAAGGCCGTCGACGAGTGCTTGCCAGCTCGCCTCAACGACGTTCTCTGAAACGCCGACCGTACCCCACTTATCCTTACCGTCGCCGGACTCAACGAGTACGCGCACCTTTGCCGACGTCCCGCCCATACCCGAAAGCACACGCACCTTAAAGTCCAGAAGGCTTACCTTCTTAAGCGTCGGGTAGAATCTTTCGAGAGCTTTTCTCAGAGCCTTGTCGAGTGCATTTACCGGCCCATTACCCCTGGCTACCGTATGCTCGACCTTGTCTCCTACACTAAGACTTATCGTCGCTTCAGATGACGGTTCTTTTACCTCGCCCTCTGAGTGCTTTTCATCTATCACACGAAAACCAAGGAGTGTGAAGTAACTCTTACGCTTGCCCATAGCCTCCTGCATGAGAAGCTCGAAGCTCGCCTCTGCGCCCTCATATTGAAAGCCCTGATTTTCAAGTTCTTTTATCTTTACGAGCACACGCTTAAGCTCCGGCGAAGTACTATCCAAGTCCACGCCATACTCGCGCGCCTTATAGAGTATATTCGCTCTACCTGACAAATCCGAAACGAGTACGCGCCGTGAGTTACCTACAAGCTCAGGCTCCATATGCTCATAGGTCTTCGAGTCGCGAAGCACGGCACTTACGTGCAGCCCACCCTTATGCGCAAATGCGCTCTCGCCAACATATGGCTGATGCTTTCTCTTCGGAAGGTTGGCCAACTCCGAGACAAAACCTGAGACCTTCTTGAGTGTCTTTAAACTCTTGGCACTCATGCAATTTATACCCATCTTATGCTTCAGTGCCGGTATAACGCTCGTAAGGCTTGCGTTACCGCACCTCTCACCGAATCCATTTATAGTGCCCTGAACGTGAACGACACCTTCCTTAACGGCGGCAAGTGTATTGGCGACGGCCACCTCTGAATCATTATGAGCGTGTATGCCAAGCGGCGTATCTACTTCTTTAGCAACGGCCCTTACTATATCGGCCACCTCAAAGGGAAGGCGTCCGCCGTTCGTATCGCATAATACAATACAATCGGCTCCACCTTCGGCGGCCGCGCCTAATACCTTAAGCGCATACTCCGGATCGTCGACGTATGCATCAAAGAAGTGTTCGGCATCGTAGAAGACCGCTCCGACACGCTTCTTTAGATACTTAACCGTATCGAATACCATAGCGAGGTTTTCTTCGAGCGATACCTTAAGGGCCTTTTGGACGTGCAGCTTCCACGTCTTACCGACTATCGTTACGACCTTAGTCTCGGCCTTTAGAAGTGCCTGAACGCTCTGGTCTTTCGCAGGGCTTACGCCCTTCCTGCGCGTTGCGCCAAATGCCGTAAGTGTAGCGTTCTTTAATTTATTCTTACGCACCTTCATCGCCTCAAAGAACTCTATATCGCGCGGATTAGAGCCGGGCCATCCGCCCTCTACGTAGTTCATACCTATAGCATCCAGCGCAAAGGCTATCCGCACCTTATCCTCGACAGAGAAGTTTATATCCTCAGCCTGCGTGCCGTCACGAAGTGTTGTATC
>DAOVKH010000212.1 GCA_030631875.1 Deltaproteobacteria bacterium
TATCGCGGTCATTATCTTTTCTTCTTCATTTGTCATACGTGAGGCCTATTCTTACAGGTCTCTGGAGGTAGGAGCTTCTTCTGAGGCTACCCCAGACCTTCGTTACGTCCCTACAATCCTTACCAGTGAATTCACAATAAAGAAGAACGACAGCCTCTATGCCATATTGAGTGGCCTTGGCCTTGATCATGAAAAGATAATCGAAATAACCGAGAGCGCAAAGCCTTTTCGTGATTTGACGCGTGTCAGGGAGGGTGAAGTCGTAAGGGTCTCCACAATAGACGGGCGTTTCGAGCGTCTTGAGTACCTCTACGGAAGATTAAACGGAGTCTACGTAGAGGATAGCGGCCTTGGCAGTACCGCCATACAAGGTGTGCTTGCCGATGTGGACGGCTCGGACAAGTACTCTGCCGGTAAGTTTGAGCGCCCGCATACGATAAAGAAGCTATACGCGAGTGCCACCATAAATAACTCGCTCTACGGAGCAGGTGTGACAGCGGGGATAGACCCCAAGGTCGTAATGGAGTTGACAGATATATTCGCGTGGGACGTTGATTTTTCGACAGATATAAGAAAGGGCGATAAATTCTCCGTCCTCTACGAATCGATAGATATTGAAGACAGTGACGATAAGGCTCTAACGGGTAGGGTCTTAGGCGTTGCCATAGAGAATGGCGGCAAGTCCTATAGCGCCATATATTATAAAGACAAGGACGGGCGCGGCGGTTATTACGACGAAGAGGGTAAGAGCCTTGAGCGAGCCCTCCTTAAGTCTCCTTTAAGGTATAGCCGCATATCGAGCTACTTCTCAAAGAAACGCTACCACCCTATATTAAAGAAGTATCGTGCCCACCACGGCATAGATTACGCCGCACCGACGGGCACTCCCATTGAGGCCTCCGGCGACGGTAAGGTCGCATTTGCCGGTTGGAAGAGCGGTTATGGCAAGTATATAATCATCAGACATAACGAGAAGTATACGACCGCCTACGGTCACCTCTCGCGCATAAGCAAGGGTGTTAAGAAGGGTGCGAGGGTTGCTCAAGGCCAGGTCATCGGCAAGGTCGGCTCCACAGGTATCTCAACTGGGCCGCACCTCCACTATGAGGTGAAGGTAAGAGGTAAGCTCGTAAATCCGCTTAAGATTAAGAGCGAGCCGAGGCGTAGTGTACCGCGTGAGGATATGCCTCAATTCCTGGCTCTTAATGAGGAGATAGGCGATAAGCTCTTAGAAGGCATGGTCGGTAGCGGTAGTCTTCTTGCCAAGGCGGATTGATCTTATAAAGAAAGAGAACCGCGTCGTACATCTTTGCGCAGGCCTTTTTCATAGCCACCACTGCGGCCTTATCGTTCTAACTCTCCGTGCCAACCAAACATACCACGCTGTAGGTTATAGACGTACTTATAACCGTCATCTAATAAAATTCCCGCAATATCGTTGCTCATAGTGCCTCCGTAACAGACGAATACTATGCGCTCTTCTTTACCAAGTCTCGTGAAATGCTCTTTATCTCTACCGTTGTAGGGGATGTTCACAGCCCCCGGAATATGCCCACTCTTAAACGCTCTACCTTCCCGTACATCTACGACCGTTATTTGACCACCGTCGGCGAGCAAGGCTTGAAGGTCTTCGCCCGTTACTTTTTTAACAGGACTGTTTGCCGAGTTTGCCGTAGCCGAGACCATAAGGGCGAATAGAAAGACCATTACTATCTGTAGGGTTATCTTCTTCATATAGGTATCATGCTCCTTTAAAAGATTATTATATGTAAGTATAGCCCCCGACGGCCTTGATAGTCAAATAAAAGTCGTCCCTCTTTAGCCCGCCGTAGTCTATAATATAAATATGGAAAATAAAGAAGAGAAGAACGCAAAGGTATCTTCTGCTTATTCGTCACCCATAGGTGAGATAGTAGTAGAGACCAGGGGCAATGCAATCATAGGTGTTGTTATAGAAGACGCCTTAAGTCCAATAGAGAAGCTCGGCAAGATAAGCGAACCTTTCTTGGGGTTGTTCCGCCTATTTGACAGATACTTCGCTGGCGAGCGAGTTGACTTCCGCAAGGTGAAGGTTACCTTAGAGGGCACGGACTTTCAGGTGAAGTTGTGGCAGGAGTTGCGCAGGATACCCTACGGCGAGGTCGTAACCTACGGAGAACTTGCCCAGAGGATAGGGATAGCTAACGGAGCAAGGGCCGTCGGAGGTGCGTGTGCCAAAAACCCTCTGCCCATAATAGTACCGTGCCACAGAGTCCTTCCTTCATGCAGGGTAGGCGGGGGTATTGGCGGTTACTCTGCAGGCCGTGGCGTAGAGGTAAAACGCTTTCTTCTTGAGTTAGAGGCTTGAGTTAGAGGGCGTTTCCATTTGAGCTGGTCTTACCTGAAGAAACCGTGCGCAAAGGCCGCGCCTGCCGAGGCCGCCAAGAGTGAAACTATAAGTAATACTATATGAAGCCTGTTCATCAGAGCAAAGATACTCTCTATCTCCACAGCCTCACCGCTCCTTTGCATCTTCTCTATCATTTTCCTCACCACGATAGGTTCGAGTACGAATAACATCACAGCCCAGAAGACCCAGACAACGGCCATGAACAAGAGCGGTAGGCTTTCTATGGTGAAA
>DAOVKH010000060.1 GCA_030631875.1 Deltaproteobacteria bacterium
CTTATACCAAATGCAGGCGTCTATGCCGTAAAGGTAGAACTACTCGGCAAGTATTACCAAGGTGTCGTTAATATAGGCACTGCACCTACCTTTAACAGGGGTAAGGTAGTAGTGGAGGCGCACGTCATTGGCTTTAAGGGGCTCGCCTATGGTAAGATTATAAAGATATACTTTATCTCCAGAGTTCGCGGCGAGAAGCGTTTTAAGACACCCGACCTGCTCATTAGAGAGATTGAAAGAGATGTAGTGAAGGCTGTAAGGATATTAAAGAAGTCATCATGAGAGGTATGGTACGTTAATGAGAATATCGGGCAATACAAAGGTAGTTGGAATATTCGGAGACCCTATAGAACAGTCGCTCTCTCCATATATGCATAACGCGGCATTCGACGCCATGGGCATAGGGTGTGTTTATGTGCCGTTTCACGTAAGGTCAGATGCTATAGAAGATGCACTCGGTGCTGTCAAGGCCCTTGATATGCGGGGCGTGAACCTTACTATACCGCACAAAGAGTTGGCCTTGGAGTTCTTGGACGAGGTAGATAAAGAGGCCGCAGATATAGGAGCCGTTAATACCGTCGTAAATAAAGACGGAAGGCTCATCGGATATAATACCGATGGCAGGGGGTATTTGGAGAGCCTTAAGTTGGAGACTGACTTCGACCCAAAGGGTAAGAGTATCGTTGTCGTTGGTGCCGGCGGCTCTGCACGTTCGATATCATATACCTTTGCACTGGAAGGTGTAAGCTCCGTAACGTTACTTAACAGAACCGTCGAGAGGGCCAAGGCTCTGGCCGACGAGTACAGTAAAAAGTTTCCCGATGTCGAATTCAATAGCGGTACTCTTACGGAGTGTGAGACATATAAAGACGCCGACCTCTTTGTTAATACGACCTCAATGGGTATGCTCGGCAAGGGTGGCGCGGATGCGCCGATAGATGTCTCCGTCATATCTACGAGTGCTATCGTATCGGATATAGTATTCATGCCCATAGATACACCTTTCATAAAGGCCGCCGAGGCGCGCGGTATTAAGACACATAAAGGACTCGGCATGCTCATACATCAGGGGGTACTCTCCTTTGAGCTCTGGTTTGAAGAAGCTCCCCCCGTAGACGTCATGAGGTTTGCCGCCGTGCAGGCCCTGGAGGTTAGGCAAAGTCTTTGAAGATTGTATTCCTGGCCGATGCTCATATAGCGGGTCTCGGAGACCCTAACCAGCGTTTGTTGGCTGAGTTTCTTGACTCCCTCTCATCGTCAAAGAACCCGCCCGATAAGGTCGTATTCCTTGGCGACATATTTGATTTCTGGATGGGCTTTAACGAGGTCGTCGCACGCGAGTATTCGACACTGCTTAAGGCCTTCGTAGGGCTTCACAAAGAGGGCATAGATATAATCTACCTTGAAGGCAACCACGATTACTCAATGGGTGCTTTCTTTACGAGTACATTAAAGGCCAATGTATATGGTGATGACTGTGAGATGCGGCTCGACGGTAAACGTCTCTTCTTATCGCACGGCGACAGGGCCGCAGGCGAGGTTAAGTACTCCATCTGGCGTTGGTTCCTGCGAAACATACTCGGCGAGTTATTGTCGGATCTATTAGGCCCTGCGCGCACGTGGCAATTGGCCAAGTATCTCTCTAAGCAGAGCAGGAGCTGTGGCGAGCGCAGTGCTAACGTGGAGCTGGGTTTTAAGAAATTTATAAGAGAAAAGATCTCAGAAGGATTCGACACGGTAATCCTTGCACATTCTCACAAAGCGGTCGTGGAGCGTGTAGAGCTTGAAGGCAAGGGCGGCCTGTATGTGAATCCGGGGAGTTTCTCCGATAACGGATCTTACATCTTATATGAAGACGGAAGCTATACTCTGAAAGAATACGGAACGGAATAATTCACAAGGAGTTTTTTATGGCAGAGGGCAAATTCGCGCTGGTAGTAAATTGTATGGACGGCAGGGTTCAGGCACCCGTAAGGGAGTATCTCTGTGAGCGTTTCAATGTGGATTACGTTGACGTCATTACAGAGGCCGGCCCGTGTAAATCTATAAGCGATAATAAAGATACCGAGTGGTTAAAGGCACTGCGCGCGAAGATTGAATTTTTGGCCGAAAAGCACGGCTCAAAGGATATGGCGATCGTCGGTCACTTTGATTGCGGTGCGAATGCTTCTTTAAAGGACGCTCAACATGAGCAGATACTTGCGTCCGTAAAGGTCGTCGAATCTTGGGGCCTTGGCCTAAGTGTTATAGGGCTTTGGGTTGGCGATGATTGGCAGGCAACCGAGGTCTTAGGTTAAAGAGGCTATTCTTTAACCGCTTTTGTAAATATGACGAATGCCATTGCAGGGCGCTTCGATGCGTCACGCATGGCGAAGTTTATACCGTCAAATATCCAACCTTCTTTAACGGTAGCATTGATGACCTCTTCGAGTTCTTCGTCGGTCACGGTATTTACCTCTACTATCTTATACTTTGTCATAGTCGTTACCCCGCATACTCGAATTGCCATATAGCCTTTCCTACGAAGAAGGGGCCCATCTTTTCTATGTAGGTTGATGTCTGCTTTGTCGAGCGCATTGTTTCTACAAGCTTTGATAATGGTGCTAAGTCTTTCCCGATGAGTGCTATTACAAAGTCATTGTCGTTTTTGTCGAGTCCCGGGCATACGAGTCGTATGTCGTGGCCCAAGTCTTTCTCACCAAATGCGCGCCCTATGACGGCGTGCTCCATCAGTATCTCGCCTTGGGTCTTCTTTGGTAGGAGTGCGAATTCTCCTCTGCGCCTGAGCGGATACCACACGCCCCACGACCAATCTCGGTTTGAGGCAACACGCCTTGGGCGTTTAAGGAGCCAGTCCTCAAGGTCTCGCTCATGCCCTATGGCATAGGTGCGTCCGAGCATAGTATATTCCGGGCAGAGTGTAGCTTCTTTAAGAGAACTTGTGCTGAGGAAACCTCTAAGTGTTGTCGTAAAGAAGCTCGCGTCTTCGGCCATAGTGAGAAGACCTACGCTCGTAGGGTTATTTACATCTGCGTAGAGTACGGCTTCAAGGTTACTCGCTGAAAGTTCTTTGATTAATTTATCTGTGTCCGCCACGTCGGTAAAGACGAGAAGTTGTACGAATAGGCGTCTGTCTAATCGTTGAGCGTCGCCGTCTATAAGCGCACCCTTTTCACTTACGTCGGTCATAGCGTCCAAGTCAGGCCCGGACTTTCCACCTTCTTTATTTGGATGCCCGCCGGGATGACCACCGCCCGCTGGCGATCCGGGGTGTCTTTGTTCTGTCATCGTGATAAATTCCTTTCTATATAGATGTAAAAAGCCCCGAACATCGTAGATGCCTCCAATATTAGTCGGGGGCGGAAGTCGGGGCTGTATTTATAGTAAGTATATCAGGTTATTTATCTTTTTCTGCGGCCTTCTTCGCTTTCTTTGCGTCTCTGGCATCTTTGGCCTTATCGCTTGGGTGGTATGTGCAGAACGGTTCTTCGTCCATGTAGTCACCGGTAAAGGCAAAGGCGCGTGCCCTGCATCCGCCGCATACCGAGCGGAACTCGCAGTACCCGCAACGACCGTTGTAGTCGTCCCATGCGCGCATCTCTTTGAATACCTTTGAAGTATCCCATATCGTACTGAATGGTTCTTTCCGTATATCGCCGCACTCTTCTTCGAGGAAGCCGCATATCTGCACCTTCCCTACGTGAGATACAAAGGCGAAGGATTGCCCGCCCATGCATCCTTTGCTCATGGCATCCATGCCGTGCGTTTCGGGCGTTACCTTAATACCCTTTTCCGTCTCTTTCTGACGGAAGATTCTGTAGTAGTGAGGAGCACAGGTCGGCTTGAATTGTATCGGCACTTCGTCCCTCATATCGTAGAACCACGATAGTGTCTTCTCGTAGTCTTCAGGAGAAATCTCCTGATCCTTAAGCTCCGCTCCGCGTCCGGTCGGTACGAGCAGGAAGGGGTGGTGCGCCTTTGCGCCGAGTTTTATTACGAGCTTTAGAATATCTTCGAGCTCGTGTAGGTTATGCTTTGAGATGGTTGTATTTACCTGAAACTCCATGCCCATCTTATTGCAATTCTCGATTGCCGTCATTACACTTGCGAATGCTCCCTTGACGCGTCTAAAGTCGTCGTGGCTCTGCTCGGTCGCACCGTCTATGGAGAAGCTAAGGCGTTGAATGCCCGAGTCCAACATCTTTTGTACGGTCTCTTCGGTTACGAGAAAGCCGCACGGTGCCATGACCATACGTAGCCCTATGTCTGTGCCGTGCTTTGCTATCTCCCATATGTCATCACGAAGCATAGGCTCGCCGCCGGTCATTATGATGATGGGGCTTGAGAATGATTTGACGTTATCCAGGAAGTCGAAGCACTCTTGAGTCGTAAGTTCGTTGTCGTATGGGCCGAATCTTGCCGCCGCTCTGCAGTGTATGCAGTCCAGGTTGCATGAGCGTGTAAGCTCCCATGCTATTAGGCGGGGGGTCCATATCTTTTCGCCGCCTTCTTTACCTTTACCGTGGCCATGACCGGGGCCTTCTCCGTGTCCGCCCTTCATGCCGGGTACTTGGTGTGGATGTCCTTTAGGTGCGCCTCCATGCATATCGTTATACTCCTTTGTTTATCGGTTTTAGATTACTTGTTTAATACCTTTGCCGCGTCCTTGGCGAAGTAGGTTATTATCGTATTAGCTCCGGCTCTCTTTATTGAGAGTAGGGTCTCCATCATCGTCCGCTCGCCGTCTATCCAGCCCTTTTCCTCGGCGGCCTTTATCATTGAGTACTCACCGCTTACGTTGTATGCGGCTATGGGGTAGTCGAATTCGTCTTTAAGGCGGCGTATTATGTCGAGGTACGGTAGAGCGGGCTTTACCATTATCATGTCGGCCCCTTCTGCGATATCGAGCCTTGCCTCACGTATGGCCTCGTCTGAGTTGGCCGGGTCCATTTGATAGCTTCGGCGGTCTCCGAATTCGGGCGTGCTCTCGGCGGCCTCCCTAAATGGGCCGTAGTATGCGCTTGCGTACTTTGCCGCGTAGCTCATTATCGGGATATTGGTAAAACCTTCTCGGTCGAGTGTGGAGCGTATCGCACCAATGCGACCATCCATCATATCCGAGGGGGCTACCATATCGGCACCGGCCTCGACGTGAGAGAGGGCTTCCTGTGATAGAAGCTCCAAGGTGGCGTCATTCAATACATCACCATCTTTGATTATACCACAGTGTCCGTGCGAAGTGTATTCACACATGCAGACGTCGGTTATGACGCACAGTTCAGGTGCGGCGTCCTTTATGGCTTTGATGGCACTCTGCACGGGGCCGTCTTCGTCGAAGGCGCTCGTGCCCACCTCGTCCTTTGTCTCGGGTATGCCAAAGAGTATGACACCGGGGATGCCGAGTGAGGCTATCTCACGAGCCTCTTCTGCCAAGTTGTCGACCGATAATTGAAAGTGCCCCGGCATAGAGCCGATGGGTTTTTTAGTATTTTTTTCGTATGTCACGAAGAGCGGCAATATCAGGTTGTCGACAGAGAGTGTCGTCTCGGTAACCATGCGCCTGAGTGTCTCTGAGCCTCTAAGCCTTCTCGGTCTGTAATTGGGAAAGTTCATAATTATAATTCCTTTGTATTAGGAGTTACTTTAAAGTGCTCTGTCAGTGCTTCGGTTAAGGCCGCTGTCGTATAATCTTTTGACTTTGCAGGCATGACGTCTACCTTTAATCCGCCGTCTTCTGCCGTCTTCTTGGTAATAGGGCCTATGCAGGCGATGGTTACGTCCTTTAGTAGTCTACTGACTTCACCCTTATTCTTAAAGGCCTTAAGGAAGTTGGTGACCGTCGACGATGAGGTGAAGGTGATGGTATTCACCTCTGAATCTTTAAGAATTCTTCGTATGTCCGTTGTTGCGTTACGCGGACGAGTCGTCTTGTATACTGCTACTACGTCTATCTTACCGCCAAGGGCCTTTATCTCCGTCGGTATTACTTC
Source organism: Deltaproteobacteria bacterium (assembly GCA_030631875.1). Taxonomy (GTDB): domain Bacteria; phylum Desulfobacterota; class GWC2-55-46; order GWC2-55-46; family DRQE01; genus DAOVKH01. Next base: position 5,991 of record DAOVKH010000060.1, read on the forward strand.
GCGTGCCTTTAGCGCGCGCGGCATGAAGAAGCGCTTGCCATTTATCTGCCGCTTGCCGAGCGCTTGAATTAGCCCCTCTGCCGTCGAATCCTTAGCCACGAGATCTACATTCAGACGGTATTCCCTTATTGCCGCCTCCGTTGCCGTACCTATTGCCGCTATCTTTATCTTGTGCAATGCACGCACGTCGAGGCCGAGTTTGTAGAGACGCTCAAAGAAATATTTTACACTATTTGCGCTGGTAAATATAGCCCAATCATATTTGGGAAGCCTCCCAATGGCTCTGTCTATATCTTTTTTATCAGAGATGGGGGTTGTCTTTATCATGGCTACGGCCGTTGTCTCTGCGCCGAGCGTCTCTAATTGCTTCGTCAAGGTTGATGCCTGCTCGCGCGTCCTCGTTACGAGCACACTTCTACCGAATAGCGGGCGAGCTTCAAACCAGTTGAGCTTTTCTCTGAGTCTTACTATATCGCCGACGACCGTTATCATCGGAGGCTTTATGTCGGAATCCTTTGCGAGCCTTACTATCTCTTTGAGCGTACCGGTAACGCACCTCTGGCGCGTGGTCGTACCCCAGCGCACCAGTGCTACGGGAGTATCTTTGTCTCTACCCCCTGCGATAAGTTTTTTCGCTGTTATCTTTAAATTCTTCCACCCCATTAGGATTACAAGCGTATTGTCGCTCTTGGCAAGCCCCTTCCAGTTGACGGCATTCTTACCCTTCTTCTCCGATTCATGCCCGGTCAGGAATGTTACGGAAGAGGAAAAGTCTCTGTGCGTAAGCGGTATGCCTGCGTATGCAGGGACGGCTATGGCAGATGTTACGCCCGGTATTATCTCAAAGGGGATTGATTTTTCTACGAGAGCCAGGGCTTCTTCGCCGCCTCTACCGAATATGAACGGGTCTCCGCCCTTTAGCCTGACGACTGTCTTTCCTGCCTTGGCGTGTTTTATGATAAGGCGTGTGATACTCTCTTGGCTTATGTGGCGAGTGAGCCCCTTTTTGCCGACATAGAGGCACTCGGCTCTCTTTGGGGCGTGCGCTAAGAGTTCCGCGTTGGCCAAGAAATCATATATAACGACATCTGCCTCTTTGAGCGCACGGATACCGTTCTCTGTTATTAGTCCCGGGTCGCCGGGGCCTGCCCCGACGAGATATACCTTTGATTTTGTCATATTAATTATTCAATTCTGTAGAGGGTTGGATTTATCACAGATGATTATGCAACGAAGTCTTACGGTGTAGAGAGTTATTTTTTGCCGGCCTTGAATGTAATTGATGTGTCGCCGACCTCTATCAAGTCGCCGTCTCTGAGCCGGCGCTCATCGACCTTCTTATTATTTACCTTTATGGACGAGATGCCACCTTTTTTGATTATCTTATATATGCCCTTGCCGCGTATTATTGTGGCGTGGCGTTTGGCGACCAACATACCTCCGACCTTTATATCGGCCTCGTCGTCCTTGCCTATGGTGGTGATACTGCCGAGCATGTGTCTCTCTCCACTATCTAACTCCACATACGCTCCGTCGTCTGCCTTCTTTACGTTAGCCTTGGCTTCCGGAGGTTCCGCGTAGATGGTCTCCTTTGCCAAATCTTCTGCTTTCTTCTTTACAGGGGGCTTTTTATCGGCCTTTGCCGTATCTTTATTCTTCGGGCAGTGAAATACCATCGTATAGTCCCGTACCTGTATCTCGTCACCGTCACTTAATTCTTTTGTTTCTATTCTAATGCCCTTAAAGAGAGTGCCGTTGGCACTCTTTAGGTCCTCTACAAAGTATTTGTCGTCATTACCCCTTATGAGAGTATGTTCTCTCGATACTCCGGCCTCCGGAAGAACTATATCGTTGGTCTTATCTCTGCCTATCTTAATCTCGCCGATTATGGGCTCGGTATGCAGAAGTTTGCCGTCTTTGAATAGCTCGACGTAGGCATCGTAAGGGAGCTTCGTAAAGTGTGTGGCCATGCCCTCTTCGGGGAAGTCTATTGAGTCATCGGCAGGCGTTACCTTGGTATTTGTATATAATTCGATGGATACCGGATTGTCTGCCTTAAGGGAGTGGCTGTATAGGAGTAGTTTGTCGAGTGGCGTGTCGTCGTCGGCAAAGCTACCCTTTGGCAGAAAGGCCGTAACGGCTGATCCATTTATAAATATTGCGAAGCTCCAGAGAGCCTTGTCGTTTATTGCCATTATAGCATCGGTCGATTGTTTCTCGACATTCTTAACGATATCTTCGATATTTATCATATCGCTCGTAAATTGCTGTGAGGGCTTGTTGCTGAGCATGACGAGCATACATAGCAGTAGTTTTTTATCGACCTCGACTATCTCAATGGCGGCCTTCTTCGCACCCTTATACCACGTAAAGAAGTCCTTAACAGCCCCCATGGACGTACCCTTTGCCGTGGCCCTGCCGCTTGAGTACGGTCTGCCGCCTATGACGAAGAGGTAGTTGGCCGTCGTCTTGTCTCCTGCCAATATAAAGCCGTCGGTCAATTCGCTCGCGACCTTATTAAATAGGTCGTCGAGTTTGGCGAATGGAAAGTCGCTTTCGCTGAATATAATCTTTGTATCCGATATCTGCATAATTGTTATTCGTCCTTAAAGTTCAGTAGTATTACCGTAATATTGTCGTCGCCACCGTTTAGGTTGGCAAGCTCTACGAGCTCGGCCGTGGCCTTGTTGAGGTCTTCACCACACGTAGAGACGATCTTAAGTATATCAGAGTCTTCCACCATGCCGGTCAGTCCGTCAGAGCATATGAGCAGAAAGTCTTTGTCTGCTATATTCTGTAACTGAGTATCTATCTTTACCTCTTTGTTCAGTCCCATGGCGCGCGTTATTATGTTTCTCTTTGGAGAGGTGCGTGCCTCTTCGCGCGTAAGGACGCCGAGCTCTATCTCATCCTCGACGAGGCTATGGTCGCGCGTAATCTGCTCGATAGCATTGCCGCGTATTCGGTATATGCGGCTATCGCCGACATTGGCGA
>DAOVKH010000114.1 GCA_030631875.1 Deltaproteobacteria bacterium
GGCATCGAAGATAAACGGCCTGCGCGACCAGAGGATATTTAATACAACCAACATAAGCTTTGAATTCATAGAGGGCGAGTCGTTACTGCTAAACCTCGATATGTTGGGTGTAGCGGCATCGAGCGGGTCGGCCTGTACGTCCGGGAGTCTGGAGCCGTCGCACGTATTGACCTCAATGGGCATACCGCCTGAGGCCTCGCACGGGTCTTTGAGGTTTAGTTTGGGCAGGTCGAATACGGAAGAAGACATAGACCTGATAATAAAAGAACTGCCGACGATAGTTAAGCGTGTTAGAAGTATGTCGCCGCTATGGGATGAAAAGACGCAGACGGGCATATATATGGACTTTAAGGGCAAGAACTGCAGTATATAACGTAAGATAAAAAACTATATAAGAGGTGAACGATATGTATAGCGAAAAAGTAATGGATCACTTCACGAATCCAAGGAACGTCGGAGAGGTCGAAGAGGCAAGCGGAGAAGGTACGGTCGGTAACCCTGAGTGCGGCGATATAATGAAGCTCACCATAAAGGTCGAAGACGACGTTATAACTGACGTTAAATTCAAGACCTTTGGTTGCGGAGCGGCCATAGCCACGAGCAGTATGGTGACCGAGCTCGTTAAGGGTAAGAATATAAACGACGCCGAGGGTGTATCGAACGCAACGGTCGCCGAGGCCTTGGACGGCCTGCCTCCCGTTAAGATGCATTGCTCCAATCTGGCCGCAGACGCACTGCACGCCGCCATAGAGAATTACAAGAAGGGCGGCAAGGAAGAGTAGCGGTCGCGCTTTATTAGGTGCCATAATTCAGGTATAATGACGACGGGTTTTTATATGCCCGTCGTTTTTTATTTTTGTGTCGAGAGAGGTTCGTTGTGAGTGAAGTTAAGAAGAAGGTAGTCATTGCCATGAGCGGAGGCGTTGATTCGTCGGTCGCCGCGGCTATATTAAAAGACCAAGGCTATGAGGTCATAGGTTTGTCCATGCAGTTGTGGGACTACAGCGCAAAGGATAATACCGCTGGCCTCAATACAGAGTCTACGGGCGGAAGTTGCTGTTCTATCGAAGATATAGACGACGCCCGAAGGGTCGCAGATAAGATTGATATCCCCTTCTATGTAGTCAATATGGAAGAGTCCTTCACGCGTGAGGTCATCGATTACTTTGTAGATAGCTACAACGCCGGCGAAACGCCGAATCCGTGTGTTAAGTGTAATGAGGTTATGAAGTTCAAGGTCTTATCGAAGAAGGCGCGCGAGCTTGGTGCCGAGTACTTAGCGACAGGCCACTACGCGCGCATAACGAGAGATGAGAGCGGCATCTATCACCTCTTAAGAGGCGACGACCTTAAAAAAGACCAGACATATTTTTTATTCACCATGACGCAAGCCGAACTCGCATCAACTCTATTTCCTTTGGCTGAGATGACAAAGCCCGAAGTGCGTGCCTATGCGAAGCGTTTGGGTTTGAGGGTCTCTAATAAAGAAGAGAGTCAGGACATATGCTTTGTTGAAGACGGCGATTACGGGGGTTTTATATCTAAAAAACTTGGAGACGATAGTGCGTCGAGCGGTGGAGATATCGTCGACGCGTCGGGCAGTGTTGTTGGCAGACACAAGGGTATCTACGGCTATACTATTGGTCAGCGTAAGGGCCTCGACATAAAGGACGGCCACGGGCCTTACTACGTTACGGCAATCGACATTAAAGCAAAGCGTATTGTTGTTGGCTCGGAAGAGGCTCTCTACTCAAAGGGCTTGCTGGCAAAGGGGTTTAGCTGGGTCGCAGGGAAAGCTCCGAGTGTTGAAGTCTTAAAGAAAGTAGCCGTTATGATACGGTATCGTCAAAGTGCCGTCGGTGCAAAGATTACTAGTATTGAAGATGGTGTCGTCGAAATAATATTCAACGAAGCCGAGAAGGCCGTAACACCGGGGCAAGCCGTAGTCGTTTATAATGGTGCCGAAGTGCTTGGCGGCGGTTGGATATATAAGGCGGTGGCCTGTGAGTAGAGAAGCTATAGTAAAGACCGCTGCCATAACTACACTTGGTTGCCGTGCCAATCAATATGATTCTTCGGCCATGGAGGATATTCTGATAGAGGGCGGCCTTCAGGTAGTTTCGCCAAGCGCAGTTGCGGACGCATATATAATAAATACCTGTACCGTTACGGGAAGCACCGACTCGCAGTCTCGCCAAGAGATACGAAAATTAAAACGCAGAAACAAAGATGCCGTAATTATCGTTACGGGATGTTACGCCGAGGTCTCGGCAGAAGAGGTCGCGGAGATAGAGGGCGTTGACTTCGTGCTTGGCAACCCTGAGAAGTCAAAGGTGCTGGAGTGTATTGAAGCCGGCAGGGGTGGTGTGGTCAATATGTCGAAGACTTCCGTCAGTGAAGATCTTGGCCTTATGGAACTTCGCGTAAAAGATGCCACCATAAAAAAATCACATAAGAGAACGCGCGCTAACCTGAAGATTCAAGACGGGTGTGATAGGACGTGCAGTTTTTGCATCATACCAAAGGCGCGCGGTGCTTCGAGGAGTGTGCCAGTAGCGGGTCTCCTCGAAGAGTTAAAGGCACTCTCAAATGCGGGCTTCAGAGAAGTAATACTTACCGGCATTCACCTTGGTGGTTATGGCAGGGACTTATTACCACAAAAAAGTACTATGACGAGCCTACTTAAAGATATGAGTGAGTTGGGCTTGCCCATGCGTCTGCGTATAAGCTCGCTTGACCCTGATGAGGTTACGGAAGAGCTTGTGGATTTACTCGCAAGCGAGGCTGTAATCTGTAATCACATGCACTTGGCTCTTCAAAGCGGAAGCGATAAGATTCTTAAGTCCATGAATCGACCATATAATGCAGAGCGTTTCAGAGAGGTCGTTGAGTCATTAGCCGGAGGTGTCAAAGACATCTCCATAGGGGCCGACGTTATAGTGGGCTTCCCCGGAGAGAGTAAAGCGGACTTTATTGAGACATTCAATATGATAGAAGCATTGCCGCTCGCTTATCTGCATGTATTCCCATACTCTGAGCGAAGTGGCACGGAAGCCGCGACTATGTCAGGGCAAGTAGACGCGCGTATAATAAAAGAGCGTGCCAAGAGACTGCGTATGTTGGGCGAGCAGAAATGCCTTGAGTTTTATGGTAAGTTTATAGATAAGAAAGTAGAGGTATTGGTCGAGTCGGGTAGGAATGAAAAGTCGGGCTTACTAAAGGGCAGGACGAACAATTATATACCAATACTGATAGACGGTGGTGACGAACTTAAAGGTACTATAGTTAAGGTTCTGCTAAGAGGAGACGAACTTTCTTTAGAGGGTATGCGAGGGGTGGTAGTATGAGCGAAGATGATAGAAGAAAAAAATTGGAGAGTTTTATCGGGAGCTTCTCTATTGAGTTTAGTGATTGGGCTTTACTCGAACGAGTTTTTATACATAGCTCTTATGTGAACGAGGTTATAGACGACTCTATAGAATCTAACGAAAGGCTTGAGTTCTTAGGCGACGCTGTAGTGGAGCTCGTTATAAGCGATATGCTCTATAGGCGTTTCCCTATGCTCGACGAAGGCGCGCTGACGAGGCTCAGGGCGAGCCTCGTCAATAAAAAAATATTAGCCCTACTGGCAAAAGAATTATCTCTTGGCGACTTACTCTTGCTTGGCAAGGGCGAAGACAAGGACGGCGGCAGAGAAAACCCGTCGGTACTCTCCGATACATTAGAAGCCCTCGTTGGTGCGATATTCATGGATGGAGGTTTTTCTGTTGTTGATGGTTTTATTCGTGAGGTCTTCTCCGAGAGGTTTGATAGGTTAAATGCCGACGACAAGGTCGTTGGACACTTTGACTTTAAACCGCGCTTGCAGGAGCTTGTGCAGAGAAACTTTACATCTAAGTTGCGCTATAGGCTAAAAGATTCCAGCGGCCCGGCACACGAAAAGGTCTTTGTGGTAGAGGCCATTGTAGGCGAAGAGGTCTTTGGTCAGGGCAGTGCCGGCTCTAAGAAAGAGGCCGAGCAATCGGCCGCCAAGCAGGCACTCGAAGCATTAAAAGAACGTGGCTACGAGGAGTAGGTTAAGTGGCACGCAAGAAGCAACTCATAATACCCATCTTCATTCCATTTGGCGGTTGTCAGCATAAGTGTGTCTTTTGTAATCAGGAGGGCATAACCGGCGAAGTCGAACTTCCGACGATAGATGAGGTTGTAGAGAAGATAGAATCCTACCTCTCTACCTGGAAGGGAGTGGGCAGGCGAGAGGTGGCCTTCTACGGAGGAAGTTTTACAGGCCTTGACCTTACGCTTCAGGATACTTATCTTGGTGCTGTGCAGGGTTTTATAGCCGACGGGCGCATTGATTCCATAAGGCTTTCGACACGCCCCGATTATATTAACGAAGATATAGTTCGACATCTAAAGAGCTTTGGAGTAAAGGTAGTAGAGCTTGGTGTGCAGTCTTTTTCAGAGGAGGTCTTGAGGCTCTCGGGCAGAGGCCATAGCGCAGAAGATGCCGAACTTGCCGTAGAGATACTTAGAGGCCTTGGGATGGAGGTCGGCCTTCAGCTCATGCCGGGGCTCCCCGGAGATAGCGTGGAGCGTTCTATTGAGAGTGCTTTGACTGCAAGAGATTTAAAGCCCGATTTTGTCAGGATATACCCAACGCTCGTCATAAAAGATACACCTCTCGAAGGTATGTATAAGGATGGGACTTACGTGCCGTGGAAGCTCATAGAGATGGTTAAGCTCTGCAGGCGTATGCTCGATATATTTAATGAGACAGGGATTAAGGTCGTTAAGATGGGGCTTCATCCGACGAAAGATCTGGAAGCGAGCATTATAGAGGGCCCCTACCACCGAGCCTTCAAGGACCTCGTAGAGGGAAGACAAGTGGTAGAGGGCTCTCCGTAAGGTTCCTTTATTCTACTTCAAAGTCCAATGTCTTAAGTATTGTTCCGTCTTCGTCTGTAATATCAACATGCCAGTCACCGGTCCAACTCTCAAGTATGTTCTTTGAGCTGTAGGTTCTCCAGCTGTCGGAGCCGATGTTCAGCGCTACGGCGGCCATCAGTTTTTCTCCGTGATACCACTTGTGCGTTATGGTCGTTCCATTAGCACCCGTTATCTTTATGAATGCCTTCAAGTTGCCTACATCCGATGAGAAGCTGTCGTCGGCATCAACGGGCGTTAAGTCTACCACCTCCGTCGCTATAGAGGCTTCTACTATCTCGGCGGCTACCGCACTTGTGCTGAGTGTTAGCCCTATGAGCATAAAAGCTCCCAGAAGTATTGCTGAGAATGCGTAGAATTTTTTCATAATTCTTAATCTCCTTTTTCTCTTAGTTTATCTTTTAATGCCGCGATAATTCGCTCGGCGCGGCCTTTACGCTCCATGCGTCCGTAATATTAAGCTCATGTGCGATCAAGCTCTTTGTTGAGTCTGCCGAAGCCCTTGACTTAAAGAATCCTACCCGCACCCTATACCAGAGTGTTCCGTTAAGGGTGAATTCTGTAATGTATGGGGCAAAGTCCATCTCTCTTAGCATCTCTGATGTTGCGTCGGCCTCACTGCGTGACGTATATGACGCGACGTTCACGACCCATTCGTTGGCAGGCGAGGTGGTACTTCTCTTTACACTCTTATTCGGGTTGGCTATCATAGAGAGTGCTTCGTTGGCGTACTTGGCGACCCACTCATCATCGTCGTTATTGGTAGCGTTTGTCAGCACCTTTACGGCATTGGCGTCTCCTATCTTTCCGAGCGATAGGGCGGCCTCGCGTCTTACGAATGATTCAGGGTCTTCTTCGAGGGCACGTTTTAGTGCTCTTACGGAGTCGGCTCCGCTTGCTTCACCGAGTTCCCTTGCCGCTTCATTGCGGTCTATCCACGGGCGCGACCAGTCTCTGAGTATCTCGATGTTTTCTTCTACCGA
>DAOVKH010000100.1 GCA_030631875.1 Deltaproteobacteria bacterium
CCTTGCCGAGTGTCGTATATATTGGCACACTGACGGCACCTATCGACGAGAGTGCCAAGTCGATCACTATCCACTCGGGAGAGTTCTCAAGGGCAATAGCTACGCGCGCACCACCCTTGATACCCAAAGACAAAAACCCCATGGCGAGAGCCCTTACACGCTCCTTGAAATCCTGCCGTGAGGTAGTCTCCACTTTGCCACAGGGGAGTTGAACCATCAGAGCCGAAGCGTCGTTCCTCAGAGTACCTTCATCGGCCTCAAGGAAGAAACGCTTAGGTATAGTAGTGCTACTGAAACTCTCTCTAAGTCTCATATAATCTCTACTTAGGTACTTTTTCCCAATCTTCAAGGAACTTCTTGAGACCACTGTCGGTAAGCGGATGCTTGGAGAGTTGCTCTAAGACCTTAAATGGAATGGTTGCAATATCGGCACCGGTCAAGGCGGCATCCAATACATGGAGCGGACTCCTGACACTTGCCACTATAACCTCTGTCTGGAAGTCATAGTTGTCGTATATCGCCATTATCTGGTCTACCAGCTCCATACCTGTATTGGAGAGATCATCGAGCCTTCCGATAAAGGGGCTTACGTAAGTCCCGCCGGCCTTGGCTATCAGGAGAGCCTGAGTCGGAGAGAAGACGAGCGTTACGTTCGTCTTTATGCCCTCAGCAGATACTACCTTTACGGCCTTTAACCCCTCGAGCGTCATCGGTACCTTTACGACTATGTTCTTATGGAGCTTTGATAACTCACGAGCTTCTTTTATCAACCCCTCGGCATCAAGGCTTACCGCCTCTGCACTGACCGGGCCGTCTACGATATCGCATATCTCCTCTAATATCTCATAGAAGCCGCGCCCTTCTCGTGCGACGAGCGACGGATTTGTAGTAACACCGTCTAAGAGCCCCCAACTGTTTGCCGTCCTTATCTCCTCAACATTGGCAGTGTCTATAAAAAACTTCATCTGTACCACCCTCCCCTTCTTAACATATTTTTATTTAAATTTACTTCAAGGTTGTCATTTTATACTTTAAAAACCTTGACTTAGAGTGCTCGGCTATGCGAAAATCTCTCTATTCGGCTTATTAGGAATATATACCGAAAAGCCCTATATTGCAACCCAAATAAGAGAGAGTCAAATTACTCTTTCATTTTTTGCCGAAGTGGTGGAACTGGTAGACGCGCTAGATTCAGGGTCTAGTGGACGCAAGTCCGTGGGGGTTCGACTCCCCCCTTCGGCACCACACACAACCTGACCACACCCTATGCAACCACAGACCGAGAAAAAAGTACTCATCATAATACCTGCCTACAATGAAGAAGTCTCCATTGGTGCGGTCATAGACGACGTACGTAAGGCCATGCCCACAGCTACGGTTCTGGTCGTAGACGACGGATCTTCGGATAATACATCTGCCGTTGCCAGAAAACACGGGGCTAAACTCTTGGCTCACACATTCAACATGGGTATCGGCGCGACAGTGCAGACAGGCTATAAGTATGCCCTCTTACATAACTACGACATAGCCGTGCAGGTAGACGCCGACGGCCAACACCCTCCCGCCCAGATAAAAGAGCTTATCAAACCCATAATAGAAGGCCGCGCCAACGTAGTCATAGGTTCACGGTTCTTAGGCCAAGGCGACTACAAACCATCTCTTGCCAGAGGTGTAGGAATAGCAATATTCTCGAAGATAGTATCTATAATACTGAGAGAAGAGATTACAGATACCACCTCAGGCTTTAGAGCCGTCGATAAAGAAGCTCTCAAATTCCTTGAGGGGTGTTACCCGGACGACTACCCTGAGGTCGAAGCACTCGTATTGCTCCATAAAAAAAGGTTTGCCATAATGGAAGTTCCCGTGACGATGGCAGAGCGTCAGGGCGGAAAATCTTCAATAACTACTGGAAAATCCGCATACTATATGATAAAGGTACTACTTGCGATAATGGTGGACCTTATCAAGAAGGTTTAGAGGGCTTATGATCCAGATAATAGCGATAATAACGACCCTCGTATTCTTAGTACTTGTCATAGACTTCATACGGCGCGGGCTCTTAAAAGAGAAGTACGCCGTACTATGGCTTGGCTTCATCGTAGTTATAGCGATACTCGCCATATGGAAGAACCTTCTCGATATGATAGCAATGAGGGTTGGCATAGCATATTCGCCCTCACTCCTATTTCTCGTAGCTTTCATATTTATACTGCTCATACTGCTTCACTACTCGGTCGTAATCTCAGTGCTGACCGATAGAAATAAAAGACTTGCTCAAGAGATAACAATAATAAAATCAAGGCTCGAAGAGACTATAGGTAAGGACTCTCAGCCAAAGTAACAACGAGAGTATCGTCTATTAAAAACCCTTACGGGAGGTCGGCAGAAGGCCGGATATCATCATGGAAAAACTTTTAAAGAGTACTAAATTTCATATAGGAGTGGCAGTGGTGCTGGCCGTATCGATATTAATCGTATACTCCAATACCTTCAACGCCAGCTTCCACTTCGACGACACGCACGTCATAGTAGAAAACCACGACATACGTGACCTCGGAAACCTCGGAGATATTCTGACAGGCCACCGTGGAGTAACCATGGCCACATTTGCCGTGAATTACGCCATAAGCGGCCTTGACGTAACGAGCTATCATGTGGTGAATATCCTCATACATATAATCGCCAGCATACTGGCCTACATAGTCGTCTTCAATACACTTCAGATGACGACAAAGAACAATGACTGGTCGAAGAAGATAGCGGCATTCTCGGCACTGCTCTTCGCGCTGCACCCGATACAAACTCAGGCCGTAACCTACATAGTCCAACGCATGGAGAGCCTTTCGAGCCTCTTCTACTTAGCGGGAATAGCGCTATTCATAGCGGCCATTAGATCTAAAAGTCAGACAAAGCGCATCGTCTTCTACGCAAGTGTCGTTGCGGCATATCTCCTTGGCTTCTACTCAAAGGAGATTGCCATAACCATGCCGGCCGTCATAATCCTCTACGACCTATTCTTCGTAAGCGGCGGTAGCTTCAAGCCCGTGATTAAACGCTGGCCCTTATACGCCGTATTGTTCTCACTAATGATAGCCCTAACGGCGGCGGCAGTCATACCGTCCGGAGGATTTAACGATCTCAGTCAAGAAGCATCGGGAATAGTCGCGGCAGAGGCAAAACCCGTAACCGGCTCAAAGGCACCGAGCGCCGGCTTTGGCGTTCAAAGCATTACGCCTGCAGAGTACCTCTATACTCAATTTAACGTCATCGTATACTATATGGCACTCCTTACCGTGCCTGTAAATCAGAACCTCGACTACGACTTCCCAATATCAAGAGGCCTCTTTGAAGTCCCTCATGTAAACGAAGGCACGGTACTCAATATCCCCATACCGCCACCCGTAATTTCATTACTCATACTGCTCGCAATAGCAGGCCTTGGCGTATACCTCTTCCTAAGAGCAAGGGCAAGGGAGGATAAGCGAGGCCTCGTGGTATCATTCTTCATATTCTGGTTCTTCATAATACTTGCACCAACGTCGAGCATCTTACCGATAATAGACGTAATATTCGAACACAGGGTATACTTGGCATCCCTTGGATTCTTCGTCATATTCGCCATATGCTTTGACTACTTCTTCCAATGGCTGGAAGATAGGAAAAAAGCTAAAGCATAGATAATTCACCCTGCTAAGACCTCATAGCAAGATGATATGAAAGACTTGACTTTAACGGCGAGACCTTAGTATAATTATTTAGATAGACTGAAGTCACGGAGGCTAAAGTATTTGTCATGACGGCAGAACCAGCAATGAAAAACGACATCGACAACTCAAAGACTGTCCTGTTAGCTGAAGATAACGCAACTACAAGACGATGCATTAAGGCTCACCTTGAGCTTATAGGCTATAACGTCTTAGAGACGGTATCTAACGGTGAATTAGCCGTGGAGATGGCTCTTCAATTGAAGCCCTCTCTGATAATCCTCGACTTTAAGATGCCGAAACTAAACGGCATTGAGGCGGCTAAGCTCATAAACGCCGAAAACCCCACACCTATAATCCTGATTACCGGCCATTCAGACGATAAGCTCACAGAAGAAGCCATTGAAGCAGGTATTACGACCTACCTCGTCAAGCCGGTAACCAAAAAGCAACTCGTCCCTTCTATAAAGCTCGCATACGCGAGGTTCGAGCAATTCAGAGCACTGAGCAATGAAGTGGCAAGCCTCTCCGATGCCATGGAGACACGCAAGCTCATAGAGAAGGCCAAAGGAATACTAATGCAGAGGTGTTCTATAGGCGAGGCAGAGGCCTTCAAGCTCCTGCAGTCTCACTCCCAAAAAGAAAATAAGAAGATGAAGGAGATTGCCAACATGGTAATCGACGCAAGTAAGATCATCTAACCTCACAAGACAGAACCTTACACCAATAGATATTTAAAGACAAAACCCCCGTAAGTACGCCCTTTATAACGATAAGCCTCCTTATCCTGTGCTATAATTAATCTATCCTGTTATAGTTTTACTCTATTCCTTAGACTAATAACGTCACTAACTTTTAAAGGAATCGACCATGGCCTGGTATCAGCTCACTTCAAACGATACGTTCCGTAAGCTCAAGACCTCTGAAGAGGGTTTGAGCGATAAAGAGGTCGGCAGTCGTCTTCTTACTTACGGCATCAACAAGCTTGCCGAAGAAGAGCGGATAGACAGGCTCAAGATATTAATCCACCAATTTACAAGCCCACTCATCTATATCCTCCTCATAGCCGCCGTTGCGACATTCCTGCTCCATGAATACATAGACACCGGTGTAATAATGGCCGTCGTCCTGCTGAACGCCGTCATCGGCTACATACAGGAACTAAAGGCCGAGAAGAGTGTGCGCGCCCTTAAGAGTATGCTCGTCCCAAAGGCACGGGTTATTCGAGCGGGCGTAGAGAAGGAGATTGAGAGCGTTGAGCTCGTCCCCGGAGATATCGTCCTCCTCGCCTCAGGCTCCAAGGTACCTGCCGACCTAAGGCTATTTAATGCCCTTGAATTAAAGGTCGAAGAGGCCATGCTCACCGGAGAATCCGTCCCTGCCGAGAAGACGATAGCCGATATCAGAGAAGATTACCTGACCCCGGGAGACCAGCGCAATATGGCCTTCATGGGGACGGCCGTAGTCAGCGGCAGAGCGCGCGGAATCGTCGTTGAGACGGGCCAGAAGAGCGTCCTTGGCGAGATAGCCGAAGAGGTACGAGCCGTCTCGGCATTCAAGACCCCTTTGCAGGAAAGACTTGAACGCTTTGCCAAATTAATAGGGTTTGTCGTCATTGGGTTTTCCGTCATTGTATTTGGCGGCGGTATGTTATTAGGCTCAAGTGCCGCGGAGATGTTCATGACAGCCGTAGCCATGTCGGTCTCGGCCATACCCGAAGGCCTGCCCATAGCCGTAACCATCACAATGGCAATAGGTGTTACACGCATGGCCAAACAAGGCGCCATTGTCAGAAAGCTCCCTGCCGTAGAGACACTTGGAAGCACTACTATCATAGGTTCCGATAAGACCGGCACTCTTACAAAGAACGAAATGACCGTCAAGACCATATTCGACGGAGCAAAGACCTACGACCTTACGGGTAGCGGATATGAGCCTACGGGAGGCATTCGCCATAGAGAGACCCTTGTTAGCCTTACCGAGGAGAGTGCTCTTAGGCAAGTCTTAAGGATCGGACTCCTCTGCAATGAATCTAACGTATACGAAGATGAGGACGTCTATAAGGTTGACGGAGACCCGACCGAAGGCGCGCTCATCGTATCGGCCGCCAAGGCAGGCCTCGGCCACGAAGACGAGAGGGTCAGGTATCCGCAACTCGCAATCCTGCCATTTGAATCAGAACTGGGGTATATGGCAACCCTCCATGAAGAGGTAGGAAAGAAAGTCCTCTTCGTAAAGGGCGCACCGGAGCGAGTCATAGATATGTGTGGTACAGGATTAGACGGAGAGAGTCTCGACGTAAAGAAGATATCAGCGGTAGCCGAAAGCTTCGCCAAGTCGGGGCTTCGCGTGCTTGCGATGGCATACAAGGAAGTACCCAACGATATGACAGAGCTGACCCACCATGATATTAGTTCAGGTTTAATCTTCGCCGGCTTCCAGGCGATGATGGACCCTCCGAGGGAAGAGGCCGCCTTAGCCATTAAGAGGTGTAACGACTACGGCATACGTGTCGTCATGATTACAGGAGACCACTCAACGACGGCATCGGCAATAGGCGATATGCTCGGCATAGAGAGCGAGGCGGCAAATATACTTACGGGTAAAGAGATAGAGAGCATGAGCGACGACGACCTATTTAACGCACTCGAAGAGGTCGCTATATTCGCGCGCGTAGCGCCGCACCATAAACTTCGCATAGTCCAGCAACTCACCCGCCACGGAGAGGTAGTCGCCATAACCGGCGACGGCGTGAACGATGCTCCCGCCCTTAAGGCGGCACACATCGGCATCGCAATGGGCAAGGGAGGCACAGATGTCGCAAAGGAGGCCTCGGATATGGTCCTTACCGACGACAACTTCGCAAGCATATTCTCGGCGGTCGAGGAAGGACGTGTCGTCTACGGGAACATCCGTAAGGTAACACTCTTCCTTATATCATCGGGCTTCGGTGAATTGCTGGCA
>DAOVKH010000037.1 GCA_030631875.1 Deltaproteobacteria bacterium
GCCTAAGTCGTCAGAAAGATCCGTCGGGTCGTAGGGTTCTACTTCCTCGATCTCTTCATCTTCGTACGCTTGAACATCTATCGCCTCGAAGACCCTTATAGCTTTAGTTCCGTCGGATATATATATACGCCCGTCATCACCGACTGCGAGAGATCTAAGAGAGGCAAACATTCTATCTCCCCCAAACTCTCCGACGACATTGCCATCGTAATCAAAGATGACCACGGCAACTCTATTGACATCTGTTACTATGATACGTTTATTCTTCCTGTCTATGGCTATATCTACCGGCATACTGAAGCCTCCGGTAAGGCTTGATACCTTTCCGAAACGTCCGAGTGGCTTACCGGTTTTTCTGTCCACCATGTATACACCAAAGGTCGAAAGATCTAAGGAATAAATAACATCCTCGCTCATTACTATATTCATATTTTTTCCAAAACCTTTTTTATACTCCCTCACAACCTTCTGCGTCTTTCTATTCATGACTATTACTCTATTACTCGCAGCGTCTCCGATGTATAATTTATCGCCTTCTATCTCAAGAGACTCAAAATAAAATTTTCCCTGAATTGACGATAAGTCTAACTCTTTTAAAAACTTTCCATTATATTTGGTAACGACCATACGACTACCTTCGGCCATATATATATTACCGTCATCGGCTACGGCTATAGCGTGAGGGGGCATAGACAGCCCTGCATCTTTGTAGCTAAAATCAAAAAGGAAGGTGCCTTCTGTAGAGATTATAACTACACGCCTCAAAGTATAATCTAAGAGGAATATCTCGTCATTCTTTCTATCGACAAAGATATCGGTTACATTATTAAAGCCTTGACCGCTGACGTTTACATAGATACTGCGAATATATTTAGGTTTAATCTTGAGGAGTGTGGCCTGCGACTCAGTTGTCCATATAAAGAACTGCACCACGCACGTACAGAGAAAGACAACGAACAGACGCATATATGCTCCTCTATCCATTCTTTTCATATATACTCTCCTAATTATATATCGTTCTAAGTTTTCTACTATGGGTAGCGGCCGAGTCGGTATACGGATCATCAGCCGGCGCAATTGCTAAATAATAGTCCCAATAACGCAGAGCATCGCCGTAGTTTTGCGCCTCCTCGTATGACAATGCCAATCCATAGATAGCTGATAAATTCTTTGGCTCTAAAGCGTTAGCCTTCTTGAAGAAGAACAAGGATCCTATATAGTCTCCGCCCTGACCCAACCTGTAGCCCTTATCCGTATATAACTTAACAAGTCCTCTAATAGAAAACTCTGACTCCCTGTTCAAAGCCAGTGCTTCTTCAAAGTCAGCTATAGCTCTGTCGAAATCGCCCAATTTAGCATGAATATAGCCAAGTCTTCTATATAGATCCTCATACTTAGGGCCAACCCTCAAAGCAAGTAACAACTCTTCTTCTGATTCAACCCACATCTCCCTCTCCATATAGAAGCCGGCAAGAGAGCTGTGGCTTGGAGAGTAATATGGGTTTATCTCCAAGGCGGCCCGCCAGGAAGCGGCGGCCTCATCCCACATTCCCTTTTCTCTGTAAGCACCTCCGAGATTGTTGAGAGCCCTATAACCACGCGGACTCTTGCTTACGGCGTCGCCCCATATAAGTACCATATCGCTCCACAAAGATGCTCTCATAAAACTTAATACGGAAAAAAAAACCAACAACAAAACCATAGAGCGAATACCGTTGGTGGCACTTAACAAACTATCAGTCTCCAAATTATCATCATAGTGATACCGCGAATTCATTCCCGTAATATACGGCGACAAATTAAATCTCTGTTGCAAGACTCATAAGAATTAAAGGGCTAACTACTGAGTATGGCTCTATATCAAATAATATTCTAACGTCAACTACACACCTGAAGAGCAGTATATCGAATTACATTCTAACAAATCCACAGCCCGCTTTACAAACAAAAAACACACATTAAAAAAGATATAGAAAACTTGAATTTGCTTTTTCACATTATAGAAGAACTTAAAAAAAAAGAGGGGGAAGGCCTGATGGCCTTCCCCCTCTCATCTTTTCTACACTACATAGTAGAAACCTTGGGATAGACTAACTTCCCTTAGTTATCCACGGTTATGACACTGCTGACAACCAACAGTACTTCCAAGCGAGATACCAATCTGGGTTCCTGTACCAACCGAAGACTGATAAGCCCACCTGAGTGCATCGTAGTTAGGTCCAGCATGTGCAAAGTGACAGCTGAGACAGAATACCTTGTCTGCCGCTGTATCTGCATAGTACACACTGGCAACCGCATTGGACTGCATAGCAGGCAACTTCGTACCAGCTGCTATAACGTTATAGTTAGCCCAATCGACGATAGTTGCACCATTAACGGAGAGCTGGTTTGCGGCTCCACCATCATCAAGCGCAAGGTCAACAGGATGTCTGGACCAATCCGTTGATCCGCCACCTGCACCGTTAGTTCCGGTTATATCCTCATGCCACAAGCCATGACACTGCGCACAGAACTTGGACATATTGTCATCGGCAGCAGCACCGGTGAAGTATGTGTTCTGGTTGGCGGCATCTTTGAATACAGGCCATATGGTCTGCGCTGTACCAATATTAACTGAACCTGCTGCCGTAGAGGCAACACCACCGATATATGAAGCAGCTATATCGGCCGTCCAAGAAGTAGTATTGTCACCAAGACCACTCTTCAGGTTTCTGTAGAGGTTAATGCCAGCGTCCGTCGCGGAAACACCGTGAGGATCGTGACAGTTAGTACAGGAGAACGTGGTGAATGACGCACCACCGGTAGCTCCTGGAGGTGTAATAGCGTTAGCATTATTAATGGAGTGACCATAACCAAGTGAAGCAGTACCATCTGTACCGGCATCAACACCCTGAGGCAGATAAACACCACTACCACTGTCTGCAAGTACCGTAGAGAAGTCTCCGCCAGCACCTATGGTACCGAAGTCAGTACTTACCGACGTCCAAGCACCCGATGTACGCAGAACCTTAGGAGGATAGGTTGCCCAAACTCCAGTGTTATAGCTCTGGTTACCGGCACTACCATCCTCAGCATGACAGCTGAGACAAAGGTCACTGACCTCCTTGGTAGCACTAACCCTCAGGAGAATGTTAGAGCCTGCGGCTCCACCCATATCGGGAGCATTGTCACCACCCTGGGAACTATGCATCGTATGACACTGTCCGCAAGTAAGCTCGGCGGAAGCACCATGAACGGCCTCTGAAGGCGTAGCGGTTACCATCAAGAGGGCCGCAACGGCAAAGACCATTATTGCTACTACTGTTAATTTCTTCATCTTTTTTCCCTTTCATTATTGTTTGGAATAATTACAGCCGGCAAGGTTCTGCCGCCTTTGAAGATCTGGAACGTTAAAGTCCGTTCCTTGAGCAACTTGTTTACACATTCGGCAAACGACCATCCCGATAATACTATCGGTCAAGTACATAGACCATCACCACTGCGCAACAGAAACTCATAAAATAGAGGCACTCGTCACCTCAAACTTTTTTGAACCGCCACCGTCGGCTGTTCTGCTTCTTTAGGTTAATTTAAAATTAACAGATTTTAATTTTAATGTCAAGGCTTTTCTGAAAAATATTTCCGGTTAGTGAACGGCAAAAGTGGCACTAATGGAACGTATTTGGTCTTGATAGTTATAGTAGGTATCACTAAAATAGGGGTAAGAATGCGGCTATGGAGGATATGTGTCGCGTCTAAAAGACGCCAATTATGCGAAAATATCTGTGCGCAGAGTGAAGAAGCAACCGAAAGATACCTGCCCCGGCAGCAAAGTAGCAAAGCTACGAGAGCTCTTCGCCATCTATCCTGAGCATATCTGAGAAGGACTTTAATATATCAACGTCCCAGTACCCCTTTGCGGCCTCGGCCTTCATCACCTCCACGGCAACCTCAGAGGGTATGTCGCTACGGTAAGGTCTCGTCGATGTAAGAGCGTCATAGACGTCTACTATCGCCAAGATACGGGCTCCTAAAGGAATATTCTCGCCCTTTAGTCCGTCAGGGTAGCCGCTGCCGTTATACTTTTCGTGGTGGCTGCGTATGATAGGCAGGAGCGGCTTGGCAAACTTAAGGGGCTTGCATATCTTCTCACCTACGACTGGGTGCTCTTTAACGTGCTTATACTCCTGACCGTTCAAGGCACCGGGCTTATGGAGGACTCCTTTATCTGTAGCTATCTTACCAATATCATGGAGGATTCCTGCATTCTTTATAGCCTCCTGCTCAGAGCCTGGAAGCTTCATGTGGGAGGCAAGCCTGCCTGAAAGATCCGAGACTCTTTGAGAGTGTCCGTGCGTATAAGGGTCGGTCTGGTCAAGGACCGAGGCAAGGCTGAATAAGACATTCTGGGCGTTTTCGAGCTCATCTATGAGCCCTTTCATCTTAACGAGGGACTTAACGCGTGCGAGAAGCTCGGTCTTCTGAAATGGCTTGGTTATGAAGTCATCGGCACCGGCCTCGATTCCACGCACCTTATCCTCTGTACTGTCAAGGGCTGTCAACATAATTACAGGAACAAGGCGGGTCTCGCTCCCCTCCTTAAGACGTCTGCAGCACTCAATGCCGTCCATCTGAGGCATTAGGACATCAAGGAGTATTATATCGGGCGATACCTCTGCCGCCTTCTCTAGGGCTTCCTTACCGTTATAGGCCTTTACGACATTGTACCCCTTTGTAGAGAGAAGCCCCTCAAGGAGTTCGAGGTTTTGCATATTATCGTCTACTGCAAGCACTGTAGCCTTAGCCTCAGGCTCTGCACTATAGATAACATTATTTTTTATAGCCTCACCCATAAGTCACCGGTACTCTTCATTTGAGAGGAAATATATGGAGACGACCAACTGATATCCCGCGCCGTAACCAATTCTTTTATACTAAGATTAATTTAGAGACCATAGTAGATTAACGCTTTTTTACGCTATGGCATCTCTGGCAGTTCTCAAAGCCTTTTGCCTGGAAGGCCACCTTACCGTGGCACTTACCACAGTACTCGCCTTTCCAGACATCGTACATATTGAAAACATTCACACCCTTTCTGGGTATAAATATCGAGGGATGGCAATTATTACAAGAGAGTAGCGACGTATGTATCTTATGTGAAAACAGTACATTGGCCATCAGAGCGTCATTAACCTTAAATAGAATGTCTAAGTCCATTACATCGTCCGGGTCACTACCGACTATAGTGCCCTTTGGCCTTATCATACCGCCTTCGACGGCCGCAGTCCAGTCTACATAGCCATACTCATCGACAGGAAGCCTTCTTATAGCTTCCGGCATATCAGAGTTATCTATCGGCATAGGCGGCACCCATGGATCAGGCATACCTGACAGCTCTCCAAGCTCCTCAAACTTCTTAATGGCCTCGAAAACCTTCTTCTTTTCCTCAGCCTTTACCGTCAACGCCTTGGCGGTCTTACTCTTTTCACGCTCTAAGGCCGATTTAGTATTAAAAGCAAAGGAGTTTGGATGATAGAAAGGAATCGTATCTAAGCCTACGTGCGGCTCAGTCACGTCAAGCGTACGTGAGCCAAGATATGACTCGCCGCCGTTACATGCAACGAGCACTCCCATTAACAAGAGCGCGATTATAAGTACACCGTGGCGCATGAATTAATCCTCTTTAAATATCTGAACCCTGGAACCGTCTACCACATATATAGTATCCGCAGAGTCGATATAAATATAAGAAGCGCTATGGAGCTTGCCTTCCACATAACCTTTTCTCATTAGGGTGTACTGGGCGAGACCTTTTTCATTGAAGACCACAACTTCACCGCGATGCCTGTCGAGGAGGTATATCAGCCCGTTACTGCCTACGGCAACGCTAACAGGAAAGCCTAACTTCCCGTCTCCGTCTCTCCCTCCGAAGCTTGAGACGAGTTGTCCTTTATCATCGAAGACAAAGACCCTTGCACCCACGCTATCTACGGCGTAAAGATATCCCCTTGCGTCCACTCTTATATCATTAAAGCCTCTCAAAGCCTTATCACTTGTGGTAATGGCCTTAAGGTACTCACCACTATCGTCAAATACCACTACACGCTTATTGAGCATATCGGTCAGGTAGAGCATATCGTTAAGGCCGATGGCGATACTCCCGGCAACAAACTTTTCAGAGTCTTTCGGAATTCCTTTGAAGTTCAGAGTCTCTATCGTCTTATTGGTCGCATCTATTGCGAGCACCTGGCGCGTTGAGGCATCCAAGACATAGAAAATCCCCTTGGAGCTCTTCACAATACCGACAGGCAAAACCATCGCGTCGTCAACAAGCTCGGAGAGATACTCTAACTCAGAATCAAATGAGATCAGCCTCGAATTAACGGAGTCGGCAACATATAACCTACCCTTAGAGTCGTCATGGAATACAGCCGACGGCTCTTTAAAGATTCCGAGGAACTCATCTCCATAAAGAACCGAGGTCATCGTAACCGAGCGCTCTTCGAGCGAATAAGCGGGAGCCGCGAAGAGGGTCAAGGCGACCGTCATAAAGAAACACAGGACAAGTTTTCTTAGAGCGTTATTCATAGATACTTCTCCGACCCTTCGATTTATTAAATTTGATGACACTGTTCGCATATATCTTTAATCTTATCGAGTCTCAGTAGAGGATCGTGGTCGGCCCCCATTGGTGTATGACAGGTGGTACAATCCATGGGGTCTTGGGAGCGAGGATCTATTACACCCTCACCGACCGGATGAGTGAATGTTCCCTGAACCGGATGACAATTCGCCGTAGAGCAGGTATCCGCCCCCTTCGAGAGGAAGTACTTATAATCCGAGCCGTGAGATACGTGACAATTAGAACACTTATCGGCATCTACATGTTTGTACTTATAAGCCTTCAAGCTCTCTTCAGTAGCCTCATGGCAGGCGTAACATACCTTGGATTCCTTGCCCTTCATAAGGTTCTTACGATCCGAGGCATGAGAGTTATGACAATCAACGCACATATTAGCGCTGTCTCCGGCACTCATATGGCTATATACTTTATTAAAGCTCGGCAATGTAGAGGCGTGACACTCCGTACAGAGCTTCGTCCCTGAGACCTTAAGAGCCTTTGATTTGCCCTTATGGCAAGCATCGCAATTCTTCTCAGCAAAAGGCGCATGCATGTTTGCTCCGACCAACGAAGCATTGTCGGAAGAATGGGGGCTGTGACAAGAGACACAATCGGTACCTGCAACCTTGAAGCCGCTGTGCGCACGCTTTAATTTGTCTGTCTTGGCACTATGACAACCTTCGCAGAGCTTACCACGCTCCTTTATAAGAAGCCCGTCATTGCCCGATGAATGCGCGGCGTGGCAGGCAAGACACTTTCCTGCCTTAACCTTTGGGTGCACCACCTTGCCTGCTATAAGTTCGTCCTTGGGATGACACGTAAAACAACTCTTGCTTCCGCGTTCTTTCAGAAGCCCTCTGCCTTCGCCGGAGTGAGGATCATGGCACACGAGGCACTCGCCCTTAGCAACCGGCTCATGAACAACCTTGCCTTTAAGTATCTCCTTACTTTTATGGCACGTCTCGCAAAGCCTTTTGCCTTCCGAAGCCGTCAACCCCGAATGTTTAGACGCATGCGGACTATGGCATACCGTACACTTGCCAAGCCTTACCGGCTCATGCACGTTGGACTTATTAAGGAACTTACCGGCATCGCTATGACAGCTGAGGCAAAGTTTCTTGGTATTCTTGACACTCTTGGCCTCTACAGAAGGCGCAAGTACCGCGAATACCATTACCATACAGATGAAGACAAAGCACCCTGTAAGATAACGCCTCAACGACGAAGTACTGTATTTTAACTTATTATCTACCATAGATATCATAATCACTATCCTCTGAAGAACTCCTCCCCAAAAACATATACAAACCAACCACAGCAAAAGAGACTGCGAATCTAAAGTTTATCGTGACAAGCGGCACATTCGCCTTTATCAAATGGCTCATGCATGACCGGGTTAAGGAGTCTCTTATCCTCTGCCTTATGAGCCGCATGACAGCTAAGGCAATCGGCCGTCTCTATAGATATGCCTCCGTGTAACTTAAGCATCTTATCCGAAGCAACTTCGTGACACTTGATGCAAAGTTTTGCCCCATCTGCGACAAGCAACCACTCTCTCTCAGAAGAGTGCGATGAATGACAATCTTCACACTTGCCCTGCTTGACGATGCCGTGAAGGTAGGACTCATCATCGGGCTTGCCCACATCGTCCCTGGTGTAGTCGGCGTGGCATGAGTAGCAAAGCCTTCCTCCACGAGCAAGGAGGTTACCCTCAAGCCTGCTTCCGTGAGGACTATGACACTTGGTACATAAGCCTTTAACGGCCGGCTCGTGTGCGACACTCGCCTTGGATATAGTGCTCTTTACGGATTCGTGGCACTTATAGCATATCTTATCGGTGTCATCCAATAGCTGAGTGATATTGTTGCTGGCATGCGGATCATGGCATTCCATGCACCTGCCTTCGCTAAAGACACTGTGCTTTCCTTCTTCGCTGACTCGTTTGAGCATATTAGAGTGACACTTAAAGCAGACTTCTTCCGCTTTATTGTTCAACAATGCCTTCTCATCACTGCTGTGCGAGGTATGGCAAGCGGTACATACGCCGTCTTCGACCATGGTGTGCACAAAGACACGGTTAAAGTCTTTCTCCGCATCGACGTGACAGCTATAACAAAGATCCTTCTCCACGGAGTTGAGCAGATACATCTCGCTTGAGCCGTGAGCGTCGTGGCAGACCAAACACTTACCTTCCTCTACCGGCTGATGTTTATTTGCCTTTCCAAAGCCACGCTTGGTATTGTCGTGACACTCATAGCAAAGTGACGCACCAACGGCCTTCAACTGAAATTCATTAGAAGACCCGTGCGGAGCATGACACCCGCTGCAATTACCGTTCTTAGCTGGCGAATGTTTATACTGCGAATCGTGATCCTTGCTCGCCTCTTCGTGGCAACTATAACAAAGAGACTTCTCTATAGATACAAGCTCATACTCATTGTCCGAAGCGTGCGGAGCATGGCACGACAAACACGCCCCCTCCTTGGACGGAAGATGAACGAATGACTCCGCCAACTCCTTCTTGGTGCTCTCGTGACAGCTATAACAAAGCTCCGCCACATCACCGTCTGTCTTTAACGATATCGCCTCGCCGGAGACGGCGTTACTGTGGCAGGCATTACACTTCCCCTCATTGAAGGGCTGATGCGTGTAATTCCTAATAAGACTATCGCCATCTGAGGCGTGCGGCGTATGACATGAGAGGCAATCCGTTCCGGCCACGTCATACTTAAAGTGAGCTTCTTTAAAGGTATTATCGGTCGGCTCATGACACTTCAAGCAGAGACCATTACCCTCTTCGAGCAGGTTATTGGGAATCTCTGAAGAATGAGGACTGTGGCACTGATTACAGCCCTGCTCAACGGCGGCGTGGTTCGTCTTCTTTGAGAAGTTACTCTTCGCATGGCACTTATAACATAGGTCGTTACCCTCAAATTTAGAGAGTCCTTTAAAGGTAGACGAATGCGGGTCGTGACATACGAGGCAAGCACCCTCCTTGACCGGACTGTGAATCTGACTCTTCTCTATATTAACTTTATCTGCCTCGTGGCACTTATAACAAAGTACCTTGTCGTCCGAGGAGACCAGGTTTAGATTTCCTATTAAGCCGTGCGGAACATGGCACGCCTCACATAGCTTTTCGGCAACAGGGGCGTGCAGATTGCCCGCCTCATAGACGGCATACTGCTCCGCGTGGCAATCCACGCAAGACTTCCTGACCACTCTTGGACCAAGACATCCTGCAAGCAACACAACGCAACACAAGAGCACTGTAAAGAGCCCTGCGCGCGAAACAAAGAAATCGCGAATATCTCTACCGCTTGCCCTCATTAAACCTCCTCAGCGAATCCTCATTTATAGAGATCTTAACGGTACCTCTAAGACGTAGAAGATACTCATCTAACGTATCTTTAAAGAACTCTCTGCCGAGCTTTACAGATATAGCGTCTTTTACCTCTTCGAAAGGTGCTAAATCGCCGACCTTCATATCATTCACCCTTACGACAAAGTATCCGTACTGGCCTTTAAAAGGACCAACAATATCACCCGTCTCTACCTCTGAGATTTCATCGGCCATTAAAGGCGGTAAGCTGCCCTTATCAACCCAGCCCAACTCGCCACCTCTCTTATTAGATGGGTCTATGGACATAGTCTTTGCAACATAAACAAAATCGGCGCCTGCTCTGAGATCCTTCAGAAGCTCTTGCGCTGACTCTTCGCTTGTGACCGTTATCGTAGATATATTATAGCTATCTGTCTTGACAAATTTATCCTTATTGTCTTCGTAGAACTTAACGACATCCTCGTCGCTTACCTTTACTATTGGGGCTACTATTTTGCGTTTAAAGAGACTCACCAACTTCTTATCACTGTAAGCGGTTATCCTGTCGGCGAGATCATAGACCGTTTTTTCATATCCTTTAGAGATTGCCGCCTCGTCGAGGAGCTTACGAAGAACTAACGCCTCCAACTCCTCTCGAAGTATATCTTCATCCGAGAAGTCATGGCCGGCCTTACTAACAGTAAGCATAAATTCAAATGCGCTTACGGGTTTCCCGTTGACCTTTGCCACTGTGGTCGCGTCTATAACGCTTAAAGGAAGCTCCGCCCCCTCCTCAGCTATAACCTTCAAGGCATCGTCGTATACTTTTACGCGAGCCTTAGCGCGCAGAGACTCAAAGTACTCTACCTCCCTGATGGCAACCTTTTTATTATATATGCGATCCTTTGCCGTCACGACCTTCTTACCATGGGCCTTTGCTTCTGCCTGTGCCTGCTCCTCTTCCGACGTATCAACGTCTTCTTCTGAGCCTTCTCCAGAGACAACAGCGTCGGTTTCCTGCTCAGAGGTCTCGCTCTTTTCGTCACCCTCACCTGCGGCCTTGGCCGCGGCCTCTTCTTCCTTACGCGCCTCTTCTAAGTACTGAGCCACCTCTTCGTCACTTACCGTAACCTTATCCATTATCTCTTCATCGCGAAGATGCCTGAGGAAAAAGTTAAGCCTGAAACTCTCCATTTGAGAGA
>DAOVKH010000174.1 GCA_030631875.1 Deltaproteobacteria bacterium
GTTCGCCCTTCAATGCCCTTGGTGGTCGGCCCTTAAGAGCTCGCCTCTTTCGGGGTTGAGTATCATTATAAACAATATCCCAAAGACGAGTATGAACGACCCTATGCCTATGAACCAAATGCCGGAATCCTTTATCGCCGACATTACGACGTAATCTTTAAAGAGAATCCCTTCGAGCCTTACCGCGCGTCCGCCCAAGTCTACGCTATTGCCTACCCGTGAAAGCGAGAGAAGACCTTTCGCCTTAGTGGCGCCTAAGGCAATGACCTCTTGGTATGGATTACGATACTCCGTGGAGCGTGAATAAAAGCTACCGTCAGGGGATACGGCCAAGTCCGGATATAGACGTCCGAGCCTGAAGTTGATGCCGTCGGCCGAGAAGTCGCCCTTGAATGGTACGTCTTTTACACCGCCGCCGCCAACGCTTAACTGAAGGCCTGTCGGGAACTCTCCGCCACTCTCACTGTAAAGAGCCGTGCCTTTATAGATGAAGGGTGAGTTTGGACTTATGCGCCCTGAAATCTTAAGTATGTCGCCACCTGCGGTGGCTTTTTCAATGGTCAGATCCGTTACCATAGAGAGAGGCCTTCCGCTCGGAGCGAAGGTCTGCTCAAGGTTATCGAGCCTGACCGTCAATTGAGCCTTCTCTATATATGCGCCCTCACCCTCAAGAACGACATTGTTCATGGACTTAAAGCCAGAGGTCGCGCCGATGAGATGACCAAGCATGGCTATTAGAAAACCGATATGCACCACCTGCGGGACGAAGGCACGCCACGGAAGACTCTTAAAATAAATCTTATACAACTTATCTATCGTACAGACGATACCATTTATGGCAAATATCGTAACGAGGACGAAAAGTATGTATATCCATAAGGTCAGCGAAAGATTACCGTAAGCGTCACTGCTAAAGAGCCACGCCATGAGCATCTTATGCCCCACTGCAGAGAAGTATTCTCCATTGGCAACGACTATCAGCGAGCCCCATATAGTATTTATACAGACCAAGACTGCGATTATAATCGTCAGATAAGTTGAACGTAGCGTATTCCATACGGCTCTCATAACCCCTCCTCCTTAAAGAGATGTCATTATAGCACTTGCGAAAGGCTCTACCAAGAATAACTTGACTCGACATTGCCATAAGGGCGATAATAGCCGATATGCTAATGAATGAAGAAAATAGCCGTCGCATAGCACTCTTGGCCTTTGGCCTAATAAAGGGTGTCGTCTATACTATAATCTTCTGGAGTTTGACGAAGAACCAACATACGAACGCAATGCTCATAGCGCCGGTAATACTCACGGCCGTTACCATGAGCATATTAACGCTTACCTACAGGGACAACAAGAACCTTCGCCTATACCCGATAGCCTTTGCGGTGGGGTTGGTCTTTGCGCTCCTATCGCTATGGGTTGCGTCATTCATCCCTGAGAGCCGTGACCTCTACAGAGGCGACGGAATGCGCATAGCGAGCCTCTGCGTATCGACCGTCGTGGCATTCTATATACTCCTGCCATATATACAGACGTACTACGAATCAAAACGACTTAGCTTTCCGTATGAAGCTCTCTTCAGGCACAGCTGGAATAACTTCTTCATCATCGTACTGGCAGGTCTCTTTACGGCGATATTCCAAGGGCTGACGACACTCTGGTGGGCTCTCTTCAGTATCGTCGGCGTAGATATATTTAAAAGTATATTCTTGACTACCGAATTCAACCTACTGGTATTGCCGGTAGCCTTTGGCCTTGGCGTGGCCATCCTGCGCGAGAGGGATAAGATAATAATAACGCTTCGCTCTATCTTGTTCAGCCTCTCGAAGGTGCTCTTGCCGATGGTTACGTTGATAGCTCTGCTCTTTATATTAACCCTGCCTCTTACCGGCCTCGACCCTCTTTGGAGCACGGGAAAGACCTCACCCATAATATTAACCCTGCTCTCTCTGATAATACTCTTCCTGAACGCGGTATTCCAGATGGGCTCTGAAGAGCCGCCATACCCGAAGTGGCTTCGCCGTCCGATAGAGGTGATGATTTTGACGATGCCCATATACACGGCCATCGCCCTTTACTCAACATTCATACGCATAGGCGATTACGGCCTCTCGCCCATGCGCGTTTACGCTGTACTTATAGAGATAATGATAATGCTCTACGCAATAGGCTATAGCATCAGTGTCCTTCGTGGCGGCGAAGTCTGGATGAACGGCATCAAGAAGATAAACGTCTTTGTATCACTCGTAATCGTCGGCACGATCATTCTCCTGCACACGCCAATACTCGACCCGCTAAAGTTAAGTGCTAATAACCAATACAACCGCCTCATCTCAGGGAAGGTATCGGTAGAGGACTTTGACTTCGCGGCTCTAAGGTTTAAGTTCGGCAAGGTCGGCTACGACAAGCTCGACCTCCTGAAAGATATCGAAGGTCACGCAGAAGCTACGGAGATCAAAGAGGGCGTGGAAGATGCTCTCGCGCTCAACTACTATAACAGGAATAGAAGTAAGACCAAACTTGTCACGGCCGAAGACATAATGATACTCACCCCGTCTGGAGAATTACCGGAAGATATATTCAATTCTTTTAAGAAAAACTTGGGGGCATGGAGAATAAACTCCTGCGCGGAGGATAAAGACTGCATCGTATTCAACTTAAATATCGACGATGATATAGAGGAGGAATACCTATTCGTCACCTCAGGCAAACACTACTCTATCTACATATATGACGACGGAATCTGCTGCAAAAATAATTATAACTCTATAAGGGACGGCAAACGCCCGACGCGCGAAGAACTCATTGCGGCTATAAAAGAATCTCAGATAGATACCATCGACGCAAAGTACAAAGATATCCTGGTAGGTAAGAAGGTATTAACTATACGCTGATTGCTCGACTCAAAGATGACACCTTTAAAAAAATACTTCCTGGCAACTCGCCCGCAATTCTTCCCCGCGGCGATATTGCCCGTCGTCTTGGGCGCGAGCCTCGCCGTAAGCGAAGGCTTTGAGCTTAAGGGTGTGGCCTTTATGCTGACACTCATAGCCATCATTCTATACCACGGCGGCGTGAACGCTCTTAATGATTACTTTGACCACCTAAACGGCGCAGACCGTGCCAACAAGAACCACATAACACCCTTTACCGGCGGAAGCCGCTTCATACAGGACGCCGTCTTAACACCACGTCAGGTACTTGCGCTCGCCATCGTACTCTTGCTCGTCGGCACGCTCATAGGGCTTTACCTCGCGTATACGACTACCCCTTTGCTCTTTGCCATAGGCGCTCTCGGATTATTTAGCGGAATATTTTATTCGGCTCCGCCCGTATTCTTAGTCGGTCGCGGCCTTGGCGAGCTGGCCGTCGCCGTAAACCTCGGAGTCCTTACCGTCGCAGGCTCTTACCTCGTACAGACCACTTCCATCACAACAGAGACTATACTCATCTCAATTCCGATAGCCATACTCATAGCGCTCGTGCTATATATAAATGAATTCCCCGATGCGGAGTCGGACAGAGAGGTCGGTAAGCGAACACTTGTCGTGCGCTTAGGGGTAAAGAACGCACGGTGGGGTTTTATATTACTCATGGCATCGGCATATATATGCCTCATACTGAGCGTCGTCTTCGGTCAAATAAGACCAATCTCGCTAATCGCCCTACTGTCGGCAGGCTTTGCGATAAAGGCATCGGTTGGACTTACGAAGAACTACGCCACCCCATCAAGGCTCACACCCTCCATCAAGGCGACCATCGCTACGCATACGTCATTCACGCTCTTGGTCATCATA
>DAOVKH010000018.1 GCA_030631875.1 Deltaproteobacteria bacterium
CGAGTACGTTGAGAGGTCTACGGAGCTGACCCATCGCTGGGCAATACGTTCTAAGGAAGCTCATAAGTCCCTCTGTAATAACGGGGCCCAATCGCTCTTCGGCATAGTCCAGGGCGGTATGCACGAAGATCTTCGGAGAATCAGCGCCGAGGGGTTGGTCGATGTAGGCTTTGACGGCTATGCTATAGGAGGCTTGAGCGTCGGTGAGGATAAAGATATCATGAAGCCGATGATAGAGGCGACCGTCAAGCACCTCCCGAAGGATAGCGTCAGGTATCTGATGGGGGTCGGTATGCCCGAAGATATAGTCGAAGCCGTGGAGCGCGGGGTAGATATATTCGACTGCGTCCTGCCTACACGCATGGCACGCAATGGAACGTTCTTTACAAGCCGAGGGAAATTGGTTATAAAGAATAGTCAATACGAGCGCGACCCAATGCCCGTAGATGAGAGTTGCGGATGCTACACATGCTCGAATTATTCGAGGGCATACTTAAGGCATCTCTTTAAGGCAGGCGAGATACTCGCCTCAAGGCTCTCGACGATACATAACCTCTATTACTATGAAACGCTCATGGCCGATATGCGCGCGGCCGTAGATGCGGGCGAATTTAAAAAGTTTAAAGAAGAATTTTATTCAAAACAGAGTTAGAGTTCTATAACAAAAAAAAGAAGGAGGTAGTCGATAGTGATAAGTTTATTCTTTCCGGTAGCTGTGGCTTACGCCGAAGGCGGAGCGGCCGCAGGCAATCAGAGTGCCGGCATATTGGGCTTCGCGCCCTTTATTGCCATCATATTCATATTTTATTTTTTGCTGATACGTCCTCAGCAGAAGTCCGCCAAGAAGCATCAGGAGCTTCTCCAGAAGCTCGAAAAGGGGGACAACGTAATAACCAGAGGCGGTCTGCACGGACGCATAGTGAACGTCAAGGAAGATATCATTACGGTGGAGATAGCCGATAATGTAAGGGTTAAGGTTGAGCGGAGCTCTATTGGTGCGCGTAAGGCCGAAGGCTCTTAGCGTTTGTGGCTTCGATAATTGCGTCTTGATAAAAGCTCATATGCTTTGTTGTACAAAATATTTGTTCGCTCGACGTACCTTTAGTACGACTCGCTCTCAATATTTCGTACGCCTCGCCTATGAGCTTTTCTCTTTGCCGCATATAGCTAAACCGTTCGCCCTGAGCCTGCCGAAGGGTTGATCGGACGGTCTTAGCTTGTTTTGAGACGCGATGCTCAAAAGTGGTACGAAGGTTAAAATTAAGTGTTGGGGTTTGTTTTATATATTGTTTTGGCGTTGGAGAGTAAATTTTTAGTTATTGATATATTCCAAGCACTCATGGTTTTATGCCATCGCTTATAATCTAAAAACTGTGACCATGTTAATTCAATGATGCTATTTAATCCATAGGTGTCGTTAAGAAGTACAATTATTAGGTGTTCGAATTTTTGCGTTTCGGTCTTTTTTGACTCTGGTGGGTTGAGTCCATGGAATACACCTGTAAGTTTTGTAGTAGTAGATTTTATACTGTATCGTTCACCCTGTCGGCTTGTTGCGTCGATGTTTTGTGTTCCTGCTTGGGCGGCTTGTAGATTTGGCAAGCCAGGTGTGTTGTTATATTTTTCAATTGCGTAATACTCTCCAAGGTCGCCAACTAGATTCTTTGTTCTGATAACACCTCGTTGTTTTAGCAGAGTAAGAATATTTGAATAATTTTCAAGCAAGTCTGAGTTGCTTAGTTTTTCTAAGTGCTTCATTTTAGCTCCCCCTATTCCTTCGCCGCACGGCACAGAAGGCATCCGTCGGTCAGGTTGGTTATTTCGCCGCTACATTTAGAACAATTGACCATAATAAATAAAACCGTTACCTTTGAGTTTATGGCAAAAGCGTGTAGTTCTAAAAGTTCCTGTATTTTATATGATAGTAAGTGTGTGGTCAATATCAAAATTTAGTCTAAGACTCTAAGGAAACCCTACTGTTTCGTCATAATCAGTATATTGCAAGTCTTGACACGGTGTTTTTCTTACATACGCCTTTACAAAGCCGAATACCTCTTGACTGTGCTTCGATAAATGGGTTATTGTATGAAGCTGATTCTGTATAAAAGCTCGTTGAGTTTATAGTAATGCCTATGATAGCGGTAGGTTAAATATAAAAATATCTACGAAAGCAGTCTTTAAATGAAGAGTATCTTATCGAGGGTTCTTTTGCTTGGCGGTTTTACGCTCGTCGCCTTGGTCTTATTTCTGCCCTCAACACCTATATCAAAGAAACTGCCGTCGTTCTGGGTAGATAATATTCCAAAGATAGTCCTTGGCCTCGACCTTCAGGGTGGTATGCACCTTGTCTTGGATGTCGATAGGGATAAGGCCGTCGAGAACTTCGTAGGACGCCTCTCGGATTCCGTCGAAGGCTCTCTTAAGGATGGCGGAGCACCATTTATAAGTGTCAGGACGCGCGGGACGGATATCACAGTTAAGTACTTAAGTCCCGGTGCCGTGGATTCAATAAAGCAGATTGTAAGTGAAAACTTTTCAAATGTTCTTACGTCAGGCGTAGTAGACGACAAGGCCGTTGTATTCACATTGACCGAGGCCGAAGCTGTCCGTATAAGAGACTGGGCAACGACTCAGGTACTTGAGACGATACGCAACAGGATAGACAAGTTTGGCGTATCGGAGCCGCTAATCCAACGTCAGGGAGAGCGTGAGATTGTCATACAGCTCCCGGGCCTTAAAGATACCAAGCGCGCGATAGACCTGATAGGAAAGAAGGCTGTTCTGGAGTTTAGGCTCTTAGACGATTCAGGAGCCGACCCGTACGAGGCAGAACGCATAGGCGCGCCTTACGGCACAGAGCTTCTCTACCAGAGCGAGACCGACCCTTCAACGGGCATCGTTACCCAAACACCCTATATAGTTAAGAACGATATCATCATAACGGGAGACCTCATAAGTGATGCGCGCATGGCATTTGACGCACGCTTCAATGAGCCTTACGTCTCAATATCATTGGACTCGACAGGGGCACGCATATTCGAGCGTGTAACAGGTAAGAACGTCGGTAAGAGGATAGCCATCATACTCGACGGTAACGTCTACTCGGCACCGGTCATAAACGAACGCATACCGAGCGGTCAGGTGCAGATATCCGGAAACTTCTCATATGAAGAAGCCACGGATTTAGCCATCATACTCAGAGCCGGAGCACTTCCCGCGCCGGTTGAGATAATACAGAATGTAACGGTCGGCCCTACGCTCGGACGAGATTCGATCGAAGCCGGCATTAAGGCCATAGTCTTTGGCGGCATACTCGTGTTGGTCTTCATGCTCATATATTACAAGGCCTCGGGCATCATAGCCAACTTCGCCATAACGCTTAATATCATAATGCTCTTGGGTGCGATGGCGTGGTTTAACGCGACACTTACCTTACCGGGTATAGCCGGAATACTCCTTACCATAGGTATGGGAGTCGACTCGAACGTCCTGATATTCGAGCGCATAAAAGAAGAACTTAAGGCCGGGCGCACTCCGAGGAGTGCCGTTAACTCCGGCTACAATAGAGCCTTATGGACCATCATCGATGCCCACGTTACTACACTCATAACGGCACTCGTATTGTTCCAATTCGGAAGTGGCCCGATAAAGGGCTTTGCCGTATCACTCAGTCTCGGTATCATGACGAACCTCTTTACGGCACTCGTAGGAACGAAGCTCGCATTCGACATACAGAACGATAAGCTTAAGGTAGGAAGGCTCAGCATCTAATGGACTTTATCGGAGATACAAAGATAGACTTTATGGGCAGACGCAAGTCTGCCATGGTCATATCTATAATCTTGGCACTCATAGGGCTCTACGCGGTCGTATCGATACCGCTTGGCAGGGCGAACCTCGGCACGGACTTCGAAGGCGGCGTTACCGTACAGTATCGCTTTGAAAAACCCTATGACATAGAAGTAATACGCGAAGGCTTGAAGGCAGGCGGCCTCGTAGAAGCCGACCTTCAGGAAATATCCGATAACAGCAATAAGCTCCTCGTGCGTGTCAAGCGTGTAGAGAAGATTAAAGGTCTCACCGATTCCATAAGCCTTGCCATAACGACGGCTCTACCCGCGAACCCCTTTACCATAGACCGTACGACCGAGGTAGGTCCGACCGTCGGTAAGAAGCTCCAAAAGGATGCGCTATGGGCGATATTCATATCCCTTATAGGCATACTCATATACGTTGCTTGGCGATTTGAATTCCGTTTCGGTGTTGCAGCCGTCATTGCGACCTTCCACGATGTATTGGCCGTACTCGGCATCATCTTTATAGTAGACAAGGAGATAAACCTCCTCATAGTTACAGCCCTCTTGACGATTGCAGGATACTCCCTTACAGATACGGTCGTAGTATTCGACAGGATAAGAGAAAATATCAGGAAACGCTCAGGCGAAGAGTTTATTCCTCTCGTAAACAGGAGCATAAACGAAGTCCTTAGAAGAACCATAGTCACATCCGGTACGACACTTCTGGTCTTGATAGCGCTCCTTACTCGTGGCGGAGAGGTAATATCCGACTTTGCCTTTACGCTCTGCCTGGGTGTGATGATCGGTACTTACTCTTCGGTATTTGTCGCAAGCCCGTTACTCTTGCTTTGGAAGAAGCGTGGGAAGCTCATCGATAGCGATTAGTTGTGGCTCGATAAACGCCCGTCTGCTGTGTTACGCTTCAAGATTCGTCACTCAACGTACTTAAAAGTACGCCTCACTCCAAATCTCTTGCGTGCCTTGCATACGAACTTTTCTCTTTGCCACGAGTTGTGGCTTCGATAAACGCCCGTCTGCTGTGTTACGCTCGTCGTAAAATCATTCGACGTACCTAAAAATACGTCTCACTCCACTCTCTAAAACCCTCATTAACTATGCCCCGCGTCTACCCGTTTGGCTATAAGTTTCCTTGCCGTCTGCCCTTTTTATTGGTATAATTATAAAAATTTGCCCTATACAATCTTAATTGAGGGTAGGGGTAGGTTTTGAGAAAGGCCGGTTATATACGCAGAATGCAGAAAGAATGGAACTTTACTCCTATAGATAGTGAACTTCGAGCTAAACTCGTGAAGGGATTGAATATACTTCCCGTAACGGCACAGCTTTTGATAAATCGGGGTCTTGTCGATATAGACAAGGCCCTTTCTTTTTTGTCTCCAAAGCTTGAAGACCTTCACGATCCTTTTTTAATGAAGGATATGGACAAGGCCGTAGAGAGGTTATCAACGGCCATAATGGATGGCGAGACCATCGCCATCTACGGCGACTATGACGTAGACGGTACGACCTCTACGGCATTGCTTTGTCTATTCCTGGAAGAGGTCGGGGCGGCTCATATCATTCCATACATACCTGAGAGGATGAGTGAGGGCTACGGCCTTAATAAGACCGCCATGGAAACACTTGCAGGTAAGGGGGTTAGCCTCATAGTGACCGTCGATTGCGGCAGTTCCAATGGTGCTGAGGTTGCGCGCGCAAAAGAACTTGGCATGGACGTCATAGTAACTGACCACCACGAGGTCGGCACAGATAAGCCCCTGCCGCACGCATTTTTAAATCCTCGCCAAAGTGATTGCGGATATCCATTTAAGGGTTTGGCCGGCGTTGGTGTTGCCTTTAAGCTCGTAATGGCATTGAGGGCGCACCTCAGGGACGACGGTCACTTCATAGACGACGTGCCGAATATAAAGAAGTACCTTGACATAGTCGCCATAGGGACCGTCGCCGATATGGTTCCGCTCGTAGATGAGAATAGGGTCTTGGCAGGCTTTGGCTTGAAGGTCTTATCCGCTACGATCCGTATCGGACTCAAGGCTCTTATGGAGATAACCCTGCAGAGTGGGTGGAGCGGCGGCGTTACCTCAGACAACATCGCCTTTCAGATAGCTCCGAGGATAAATGCCGCAGGGCGTGTCGAGAGGGCAGATACGGCACTTAAGCTCATTACTACGACCGATACTAAGGAGGCTCGCGAATTAGCACTCCGCCTCGATATGGAGAACTCTTCACGTCAGGTCATAGAGCGTAAGATATTGGAAGAAGCCCTGGCCATGGTCGAAGAGAGGCTCAAAGACGGCGTATATGAAAAGAAGGTGATAGTACTCTCGGCAAAGGGGTGGCACTCGGGGGTAATAGGTATCGTCGCCTCAAGGCTCGTCGAGAGGTATGCAAGGCCTACGCTACTTATAGCAATCGACGCCGATGGTGTCGGTAAGGGTTCTGCCAGAAGTGTAAGAGGAGTGGATATACTTACGGGCATAGCCGCGGCCTCTGAGCACCTTGTAAGGTTTGGCGGACATAAGGCGGCCGCAGGGCTTACAGTAGACGAAGCTGAGGTCGAGGCATTTAAGTCCGATTATATAGAGTACATGGAGCGTAACGTATCGGACGAAGACTTGATTCCAAAGATTAATATTGAGTGTGAAGTATCATTTGATGAATTGCAGATGGATATGATCTTAGAGCTTGAGAAGCTCGCTCCCTTTGGCATGGGTAATGCCAAGCCGATGCTTGCCGTAAGCGACGCTGAGGTTATGAGCACGAAGGTTGTCGCGAAGAAGCACCTGCGCCTGACACTCGGTAAGGGAGGCGTGGTTAAGGATGCCATAGCATTCGGTAAGAGTGATATGCACCCGTTATCGGGCAAAGGCTTTATAGTGGCCTTTTCGCCGTACTTAGATCGGTGGAACGGGAGAGAGAAGGTAGGGATAAGGGTTAAAGAGATAAAGGCGTTAAGTGAAGATCTGAAAGGGCAGGTATCTGTCAAGATCTAAGTTAGGCAACATCTAAGCGAGGAGAGTAATTGAAGGTATCTATATTAAATGTAGCAAAGAAGAGTTTTATCTTCTTGATAGCCCTGACTATAATCAGTGTATCTACCGTTGCCTCTAAGAATATATCAAAGTCTTTAGATGAGGGCGTTACATATACAGAGGCAGATTATGTTTTAAAGATACTCAGAGAAAACAGAACCGGCCTGACCTTGGGCGAGGAAGAGGCCTTAGCCGAAATAATCGTATCGGAGAGTAAGCGTAAGGGGCTTGAGCCGCTATTCGTATTGGCTCTCATAGAGACGGAGAGTACATTTAATAATTGGGCTAAGTCCAATAAAGGCGCACTTGGGCTTATGCAGGTTCGTCCAAGGACGGGTAAGTACCTGGCCGGAGAGCTCGATATAGAGTGGAATGGTGAGAGGACTTTATATGACCCTTACCTGAATGTAAAGATGGGCGTTCATTATCTTTCGCTACTCATAGATAGATTCGACGACGATAAAGAGACGGCGCTTACGGCCTATAATGTCGGCCCTACGTCTGTCAGCTCCAAGATAAGAAGAGGCCATACATTGCCGAAGCGTTATCGTACGAAGGTACTCTCAAAGTATGAAGTGCTTAAGAAGGGGGCCGAGTAAGTGGGAAGGTTCGATGTTAAGAAGAGAAAGAAGTACATAAAAGATCCGGTCAAACCGATTACTATAGATAGACGGTCGAGTGTCTCGGATTTGGTGGCAAGGATGGGGGATACGGCCTTTCAGGGTAAGAACCTCTCCGTAGCCGCCGATATATGGGAGGATATGCTAAAAGGAGATACGACCGTATTCTTCGGTCTGGCCGGAGCCATGGTGCCGGCAGGTATGCGCGAACTCGTCGTACATCTCATAAAAGAACGCCGCATTGATTGCCTCGTCTCAACGGGCGCAAACCTCTTTCACGATATACACGAAACACTCGGTTGGTCGCACTGGCAGGGTTGCCACAAGGCCGACGACAATGATCTTCGAGAAGCTGGTCTCGACAGGATGTATGATGTATACGCAATGGACGAAGAATTTAATACCTCTGATAAGTACATATATGATTTTTCATATACTCTGGAGTCTCGCCCCTATACGACGCGCGAGTTCTTCTCGCTCATGGGAAAAGATCTATCCGAGCGCAAGTGTAAGAATAAGAAAGAAGGCATAGTATCTGCCGCCTATAAGGCAGGCGTGCCTATATATTGCCCGGCCGTGGCCGACTCTTCGATAGGCATAGCCTTGGCACTTCGCGACGGCAGGGAAAACTTTATATTCGATATCATAGGCGATATAAAAGAGACGGCAGAGCTGGCCTCAAAGGCCAAGAGTTCCGGCATAATATTCGTCGGAGGCGGTACGCCAAAGAACTTCATTCAGCAGACTGAGGTAACGGCCGATATGATGTGCAAGCGCGCGCCGGGTCATAAGTATGCCATACAGATTACGGCCGATTCTCCGCACTGGGGCGGGCTTAGCGGATGTACATTTGAGGAGGCACAGTCTTGGGGTAAGATAGCGAAGAGTTCCAAGCGTATAACCGTTAATTGCGATACCACTATCGCTCTTCCTATTATAGTCAGCGCCGTTAACGAGAGGATGCACAAGGTTAAGCGTAATCTTCCGAAGATGGACCTGAAGAATTCCCATAAGGTGAAGAAACGGATATGGGACTAAAAAGAGTAGGCTCCGATGAAGAGAGTTTTCTGGGCGAATTGTGCGCCGTTAAGGAAGGCGTTGATGAAAGGCCGCGCTACGGCGTTGTGCAAGTCCCATACGATGCGACGACTTCTTATGTGAGCGGGGCGAGCAAAGGGCCAAAGGCCGTAATAGATGCGTCTGCTCATGTTGAGTTTTACGATAGCGAACTCGATTGCGAACCATATGAGGCGGGGATACTTACCTTTGAGCCTCTTGATATCTCTACCCATAGCCCGGAAGTCATGGTAGAGAGTGTCCGCTGTGCGGTAGTGGAAGTCGTCGCAGGCAATATGATACCGGTCATCTTAGGCGGCGAGCATAGCGTAACGCTTGGAGCGGTAAAGGCACTCAAGGAAAAGTATAAGGGTCTATCTATCTTTCAATTGGACGCACACGCCGATATGCGAGATACCTATAATGGTACTCCCCTTAACCACGCCTGCGTGGCAAGGCGCATCTCAGAACTTTCTCCTATAACTCAAGTCGGCGTAAGGAGCATGAGCATAGAAGAAGCTGAGTTTCTAAAGAACCATGACGGCAAGCCCTTCAATATAGATACATTTCATGCCTCTGACGTAGTGGGCAAGATGGACTTTGCCGCTATAACAGAGACGCTTAGAGACGACGTATTCATTACCATAGACTTAGATGTACTCGATCCTTCCATAATGCCAAGTACCGGCACACCCGAACCCGGAGGGCTTGGTTGGTATGAGACCCTTGAGCTTCTAAGGCGTGTGAGTGAAGAGAAGAATATCGTCGGCTTTGACGTAGTAGAACTCTCTCCAATAGCGGCCGTGGTCGCGCCCGATTTCTTAGCGGCAAAGCTCGTCTATAAGCTCATGGCATATATAAACAACTCGGTGGATTAACTTTGTTTATTTGTGTTATTATTACCTCGAAAAATAATACTATAGATTAGGAGAAGTAAATGACGTTGTCTTTTGTTCCCTCGAAGGTATTCTTTACCAAGGGGGTTGGTATACATAGAGAAGAACTGCATTCATTTGAGTTGGCTTTGAGGGACGCAGGTATTGAGAAGTGTAATCTCGTTACCGTATCAAGCATATTCCCTCCGAATGCCAAGAAGCTTACCCGTGCCCAGGGTATAAAAGAACTTTCGCCCGGACAGATTACTTTCTGTGTTATGAGTAAGATTTCCAGTAACGAACCAAAGCGCTTGCTTGCGGCATCGGTAGGGTGTGCGCTCCCTACCGATAAAGACCACTATGGTTATTTGAGCGAGCACCACGCCTACGGTCAAAATGCCGAAGTCGCCGGCGATTACGCTGAAGACTTGGCCGCGGGGATGCTTGCCTCAACGCTTGGCATAGAGCTTGACGAAGACCTTGGCTGGGATGAGAAGAAAGAGATATATAAGATAAGCGATAAGATAGTAAGGACTACGAACCTGACGCAGTCGGCGGTAGTAAAGGGAGATGGTAAGTATACGACCGTTGTGGCTGTCTGCGTACTCGTCCCCTAAC
Source organism: Deltaproteobacteria bacterium (assembly GCA_030631875.1). Taxonomy (GTDB): domain Bacteria; phylum Desulfobacterota; class GWC2-55-46; order GWC2-55-46; family DRQE01; genus DAOVKH01. Next base: position 10,020 of record DAOVKH010000018.1, read on the forward strand.
ACTCTAAGCGGTAATGCGTGGCATATCTAAATGAAGCTTGCTCTTACATATAATCTTAGAAGAGAAGACGAAGAACCTCTTGAATCAGAAGCTTCTAATGGAGAGGCTTTGTCCGAAGATCTCTACGCCGAGTGGGACGATATGGAGACTATCTCGGCCGTTAAGGATGCCTTATGCGATGGCGGCCATAGTGTCGCTCTAATCGAAGCCGACCAAGACGCTTACGTTAAGCTCCGTACCCTTCGACCCGAACTCGTATTTAATATGGCAGAAGGCCTTCACGGCGAGAGCCGTGAAGGCCACATCCCCTCGATACTCGAGATGCTTAAACTTCCCTACACAGGCTCAAACCCCTTGACCCTTGCACTTACCTTAAATAAAGCGCGCGCCAAGGAGATACTCCTTCACCACAATGTGGCGACACCTAAGCACGTTGTCATTGAATCAGTAGGTCAAGTCGCAAGCGGGTTATCGGAGATGTCCTACCCGATGATGGTAAAGCCTCTATTCGAAGGCTCAAGTAAGGGCATACGCAACGATTCGGTCGTTAATAACTATGAAGAGCTGAGAGTGAAGGCCGACTTTATAATAAAGGAGTATGAAGAACCGGCAATCGTCGAAGAGTATCTGGAAGGCCGTGAATTTACCGTAGCCGTTCTCGGTAACGGCGACGAGGCCAAGGCATTACCAATAGTGGAGATAGATTATTCAGCTCTGCCGGAAGGGGTTAATCCGATATACTCCTATGAGGCCAAGTGGATATTTGATCGACCGGAAGAGCCACTCGATATATTCAAGTGCCCGGCTGAGTTAAGCGGCGAACTTAAAGCCGATATAGAGGATGTAACACTTAGCGCTTATCGTTCGCTTAATGTAAGAGATTGGTGCAGGATAGACGTAAGGTGTGATTCAAAGGGGCGTGCTAATATCATAGAACTTAACCCTTTACCGGGAATACTCCCACAGCCCGAGCAGAACTCGTGCTTTCCAAAGGCGGCGCGCGCCGCGGGGATGAGCTACTCAGAGCTTGTAAATAGTGTCGTTAATATAGCAAGGCAGAGGTATGGAATATGAATGTAGAGAAGGTACTGGTAGTATTCAATGATGACGGCCCTGAGAACTTAACGCACGAGGGCGAAGAGCTGGAGTTTGGCGACCTGAGCGAAAATGCCGAGGCCATACGTGAGGCACTCTTGAAGCAAGGCTTTCATGCCTCGATACTCGGACTTAATCAGAGTAATTTTAAAGACTTCGTAGAGACCATATCTAAGAAGGACTTTGACATGGTCTTTAACCTCTGCGAGGGTGCTTTCGGATTGAGCAATTACGAACTCAACGTGGCGGCCTTATTCGAGCTATTTGATGTAAGCTTTACAGGTAACGGCCCATTGACGCTCGGAGTGGCACTCAATAAGGGATGGACAAAGGATATATTAAGAGGCATGGACGTACCGACGGCCGAGTCCGTTGTGGCCGACGATCTTCCCTTTGAGCTTCCCGAGTACTTATCGTTTCCAGTGATGGTCAAGCCCGTTAGCGAAGATGCCAGCACAGGCATAGATGCCGACTCCGTAGTCTATAGCCAGGAAGAATTAGAGCGTAAGATAGATATGATATTCAAGGAGTATGAACAATCGGCATTGATAGAAGAGTATATAGATGGGCGTGAATTTAATATTGCAGTCATAGGTAATTATGACGACGTTAGGGCACTGCCCCCATCTGAGATAGATTTTTCAAAGTACCCCGAAGGCCAGGCAAAGATAATCTCCTACGAGGCCAAGTGGATAGAGACGAGCAAGCTATACTTGGATTCACCTCCGGTCTGTCCGGCCGATGTATCCAAAGAGCTTAAGGAGTACCTGCATGCCACAGCCATAGATGCCTTTGAAACCCTTGAGTGTAGAGATTACGCGAGGGTCGATATGCGCCTTGGCACAGACGGTGAGCTTCGTGTCCTGGAGGTAAATCCAAACCCCGATCTATCCACTGACGCAGGCTTTGCCCGCGCGGCAAAGGCGGCAGGTATGGACTATAGCCAACTCATAGCTGAAATAATAAAGGCCGCGGCATTACGATATGAATAATAATATCTTGATAAGAAAAGCGACCTTGAGTGACAGAGATTCCGTAGCCGCTATAATAAAGGCGACCGATAACCTCTCGGAAGATGAAAAGGATTGTGCCGTAGAATTACTCGACATGTACTTTGTTGAGCTCGATGGAGCAGGCGAGTGCGGTAGTGAGAGCGCTGATACAGAGTGCGACGCGGAAGAGGATTACCTGCTCCTCGTTGCCGAGTTTACCGGTGAAGGGAAAGACGACGCACTTGCGGGATACATATGCTACGGCCCTGCTTCATTCGCAGACGGTGTATCGGAGATATATTGGATAATCGTCGCCGATGGATTTAAAGGCCGAGGCGTTGGAAGAGCACTCGTCGAGTATTTAGAGGGTATATTAAAAGAAGAAGGTCTCAGGATGCTCGTTGCCGAGACCTCAGGGACGGCGGATTACGAGGTGGCAAGGAGTTTTTATAAGAAGTTGGGCTTCGTTGAAGAGGCCAGGATAGAGGGTTTCTTTAAGGCAGGCGACGACAAAGTATTCTTTGTTAATAGATACTAAAGAGGGTTAAGAGATATTGAGGCATGGATAATGATAAGGCCGTAGAGCTTCGAGATATAAAGGTCTTCCCTATGGACGCAGAAGACCTCGACGCGATTATGGAGATAGAGAGGGTTTCATTCCCCAATCCGTGGTCAAGGGAGCTCTTCATTCGCGAGCTATCGAATGCGGTATCCTATCAATTCATAGATAAGGCTTTGGTCGATGGTCGTGAGACGTTAGTAGGGTATGCGATACTTTGGATAGTCGCCGATGAAGGTCATATACTTAATATTGCAATAGAGCCGACACTTAGGCGAAGGGGGCTTGCTCGCAAGTTCTTGGACTTTATACTCGTCTTTATGGAAGAGAAGGGCGTGCGCGAGGTTCGCTTGGAGGTGCGCCGTTCTAATGTCGGAGCCATAAAGCTTTATGAAAGTTACGGCTTCATTGAAGAGTATGTCAGGAAAAAGTACTATGGAGACGAGGACGCAATACTGATGGTCTTGGATTTAACAAAAGAAGGTAGTCTTATTAGGTATTAATAAAAAGGAATATTAATGACAAACGCAACGGTTGTAGAGAATATAGAAGTAGCACCTTCGTACTATAAGATTTCTTTCAAGTGGAAGACGACGAAGGCCGTCTGCCCCGGCCACTTCGTGATGCTCAAGGTAACGGATTCCTTAGACCCGCTCCTGCGTCGCCCCTTTAGCGTCTATAACGTAAAGGTTATGAAGGGCTACGTCTTAGCCGAGGTCTTATATAAGGTCGTCGGCAAGGGGACGGGTATCATGGCCGAGATGAACAAGGGCGACGTGCTCGACGTACTTGGCCCGCTCGGCAAGAGTTTCCCTAATGTGAAGGATGCCTCAAAGCTCATCATGGTCGCAGGAGGCATAGGCCTTGCCCCCTTCTACCTGCTCGCCAGAGGGCAGAAACAAAAGGCGTTGCTCATATTCGGCGGACGTTCTAAGCAGGATGTATCCATCGCAAAACCATTTAGATCGTTATCGAGCGTTACCCTAAAGGTCGTGACAGAGGATGGCAGTAGCGGAACGAAAGGGCGCGTTACCGACGTACTTAAAAAAACTCTTAAGAAAGATTCAATTATATACGCATGCGGCCCGTTGCCGATGCTGAAGGCCGTGGCGGTAATGGCCGAAGAGTGCGGCGTACGTGCTTACGTCTCATTAGAAAGCTCGATGGCCTGCGGCATAGGCGTATGTCTTGGCTGTGCCGTTAAGGCCAAGCCGCCCGTTAAGAGGCC
>DAOVKH010000045.1 GCA_030631875.1 Deltaproteobacteria bacterium
GGCTTTCCGGGAGAGCGTGAAGAGGACTTTCTTGCTACAATGAAGTTGATAGAAGATATTCGATTTGATTTAATATTTTCATTCAGGTATTCGCCACGCCCCGGGACAAAGGCCGCGGATTTTACAGACGAAGTAGAGGAGCTTGAGGGTAAACGCAGACTCGACATACTTCAATCAAGGCAGAAGGAGATAACTGCCGAAAAATTAAATGCACTCGTAGGGCTCGTAACCGACGTACTCGTCGAAGGGCCGAGTAGGGCCTCCGCAGAGACTAATGGTAGTGAGCTTCAGGGGAGAACTCCGTGCAATAGAGTCGTTAACTTCGTGGGCGAGAGATCCATTGTAGGTTCTGTAGTTAAGGTTAAAGTAACCGAAGCCTGTACGAATTCCCTTAAAGGGGCGTTGGCTGATACTACAGGCAGAGAAGAAAAGGGCGCGGCGTGAGTCTATGTTAATTGAGATGGAACTTAAGGGGCTGGTGGTAGACCCGATTACAAAAGCCCCTGTAATAATGCTCGAAGAGGTTGATGGAAAGAAGACACTCTCCATATGGATAGGTGTATTGGAGGCAAGCTCCATAGCGGCCGAGCTTGAGAACCTAAAGTTTTCTCGCCCCATGACGCACGACCTCGTAAAGGAGGCCTTCTCCAAGACGGGTATCTCTATGCGCAGGATAGAGATAAGTGATTTGAAGGATAATATATTTTACGCTACGATATTTGTGGAGCAGGGCGGCACGGAAGTAAAACTTGACGCGCGTCCGAGTGATGCCATAGCACTGGCACTTCGCATGAAGGCAGAGATATTTGTTGAAAGCACCGTAGTTGAGCGTGCCAAGAGTGTTACAACAAATGAAAAGAACTTAGCGTCAAAGGAAGATAAGACCGGTAAGTGGTCTGAGATACTTAAAGACCTCTCGCCTGATTCCTTTGGCAAATATAAGATGTAGGAGCTATTGGGTAAGAGTATGTCAACTACAGGTAATGATATAAGGAAGAATACCTCCGTCACCATAGGACTCTCAAGGGGGGCTTACGGCGCGCGTTTCTATGACTCGTTCTTTACAAACGAGTTTGCGAAGCTTGAGACCGCGCGGTGTGAAAGATACGCCTCGATCTACTCCATAATACTGATACACATAGGCGACTTTGATAACGGCGATCGTGAACCAACTAAGCGAGAACTCGATGATTTCATGAAGACGATGGTCGCCGAGATAACCGATGTCGTGCGTAACTGCGACGTGGCCGGCCTTATAGAAGAGAGAAAGATTCTTGTAGTCCTGCCCCGAACCGACTACTTAGGCTCTCTCATTACAATCAAGAAACTTACTCGCGCCCTTGAGCCGGTTACGGTTAAAGGACACCCCTATGCCTCGTTGATCTTTACTCAGGCGACATACCCGCAGGACGCCAAGGGGTATACTGAACTCTTGAATGTAGCCATGAAGCGTATAGAGATATCAAAGGACTCGCTTTGGGAGAGAGACAAGCTTAAGACGAGGCTCTTTTGGGAGGTCGTCGCTCACTTTACCGGTGGCACACTTAACGGCTTCGACCACACTACATTTGAACTCGGTGCGAATGAAAAACTCGGTCACGAATTTCTTGAGAAGATAAATAAAGTTATAGTAGAGGACGTAGGGCGAAATGCCGGTAGCAGAGGGATCCTCTATATAGCTCCGCCGAGTATCAAGACCGATATGCCGATACTCAACACCATAGCTACGGTAGGGAAGACGGCGACTAAAATATTCGTAGTCGGCACGAAGAAAGACCCCGAGCTTGAGATGCGAAACGCCACGGGCATAACGATAACCGATCCGAGAATGTCGGGCTTTTACTTCACCTTCTTTATAAACGCTCAGGCGGCCTATGCGATTATATGTAAAGAGGTCTGGGGTGATATCTATACCTGCTTTCACACATCCAACCCATACATTGTAGAGGGGCTTATAACGAAGTTCCAGAGAGATTCTATGCTTCAGGAGCAACTATAATTATGTCCGAGACAGCTAATAATCCATATATACTCCTTGCCCTCTTTGAAGATGACGAGGTTCAGGCCTTCGCCGACTTGCTTAAGACCAAAGGTCACGAAACACGCCACGTGAGTGACGGGGCAAGAGCCATGGATATGATCTTAAAAGATCCGCCGACACTTATAGTCGTAGACACGTTACTTCCCGTCGTAAATGGCGAACGTTTATTCCAAACGCTAAAGGATAATCCTCATACAAAGAATATTCCGTTTTTATTTATATCCTATAAGCAGGCCGAGATAAAGGGCTTTAGGGGTGGAACGGATATATTCATCATTCGTCCTTTTCAGTGGGAAGAGGTTTACGGATATATAAAGCAGGCCCTGCACTTTAGCATTAAAGAAGGGGCTAAGTTTGAAGAAAAGCATATCCAAGGCAACCTCTCGCATATGCCGCTCGTCGATATACTGCAGGTCTTGGACTTTAATAAGAAGGAAGGTACTGTAACCATAACTCACGGCAAGGAGAAGGCCGTTATATACGTTAAGGGCGGACAGGTCTGTAACGTAACGCTCGGTAAGTGCGAGGGCGAGAAGGCCGTCTATAGAATCTTTACCTGGAATGAAGGAAGCTTTGTCTTCGAGCCGGTAAAGGTTACGATGCTTAAAAAGATAGATATTCCTACGGGAAACCTCTTGATGGAGGGGATGCGTCAGCTCGACGAACTTGAAAAATCAAGTAAGATATTCCCTGCCGATAGTGACGTTCTTCGCGCTAAGGTCGATACAAGCGCGCTCCCAAAGGGGTTGAAGCCTATCATATACGAAGTTCTTCTTGTATTGGGAACGCACTCGCGAGTTAAAGATATCGTAGATAAGTGTAAGGTGCCGGACCTTGAGGTCTACCAGACTATACAGAACCTGATAGAGCGCAAGATACTTGAAAAGACAGATGAGGTCATAGATGAAAGTAAGGTTGTAGAAGAGTTTATCGCTCCCGGAGATGCGCTGAAGATAAAGGATAAGGTCATAGCGTACGGTTCCGACAGGATGTCGGTCAGCCACGGTTATATCTTCGTCATATCGACCTCCACAGATCTCTCCAGGAACTTAATGAAAGCATCGGTGGATATCTCCGGCTTCCATCCAAAGTACGACCTTCTGGACGATACGAATTTAGATGAATATGCCATGGGAGAGACAGGGCATATACGCCTCTATGGAGAACTTGATATGATCTTCTTTGCACTTGCACCTATGGCAGGACTCTGGCCACTACAGAAGTCTTTTCTTTCTCACCTTACAGGGGTACTCGTACTATGGGATGAGAGAGGCGAGGCGACCTTAGAAGACATTCAATCAATAAAGAATTTGATAGCATTGAAGAAGGATGTAATCGTCAGGCATGTATATTGCGGAGGCGGTGAGCTTGATGATAATTCTAAGGCAAGGTACGCCAAGGCCTTTGACTTAAGTCCGAGTGACAGTATAGATATATTCAGCTCTATATCCAAGAACGGTGTTGTAGACATGTTTAAATCTTTCTTCAATGAGATGGCAGTAGGCACTCAAAGAGCGGAAGGTAGCTAACAACTATGGCTGCTGATTATATAGACCTTCATACACACACTCTGCACTCTGACGGAGTCTTATTGCCATCGGAGCTTGCCGTAAGGGCAGAGTCCATAGGTTATAGCACACTTGGCATTACCGATCACGTCGATAGCTCTAATCTTGAATCTGTCGCAAAGAGGATACTTGAGTTTGCGGCTTCCTATAATGCCACTGAGAGTTCACTTAAGATAATACCCGGCGTTGAGATAACGCACGTCCAGCCCAGAGAGATTGCCGATATAGTTACCGAGGCCAGAGCTTACGGCGTAAAGCTCATAGTCCTTCACGGCGAGACGATAGTCGAACCGGTAATTAAGGGGACGAATATGGCCGCCATACGCGCCAGAGTAGACATCTTGGCGCACCCCGGGCTCATAACCGACGAAGAGTGTGAACTGGCCAAGAGCAATAACGTAGCACTTGAGATTACGACAAGGCGCGGACATTCGCTTACGAACGGCCATGTTGCACTTATGGCAAAGCGCCACGAGGTTGCGCTCGTGCTTAATACCGACGCCCACGCCCCCGGAGATCTCGCCACAGAAGAGTTCGCGCGCAGTGTTGCCATGGGCGCTGGAATATACGACTTTAAAGGATTGATGGATAATGCTAAGAGACTCATTGAAGGGCTTTAAAGAGAAGAAAAAAAGAGCGAAGGTTTTAGCAGTAACTTTAATGTCGTCATTTGTAATCCTTGCTTTCGCGGGAGTCGCCACGGCAGAGGAGTTGCCTCTAATTGCAAGTGATAACGCCTTAACTCAAAGCAATGACGATGGCTTTATACTCGATGCCGACGAGCTTCTTATAGAAGACGACTTTGAGCTTGAAGAGTTAGCCTCAGAGACCGATAACGAAGTCTCCTATGCCACACACCTTTTAAATCCAATGAGGACGGCCGTCCTTGACGAAGGAGCTTTTACCCTTTCAATAGATGAAGTCTGGAGCAAGGGGCTTCGTCCATTTATCTATCGCCTTAAGCGACGCTACGATGGTGTTCTATCAAGGCCGGTAATATATAAAGATACGCTCTTTACAGGCTCCGCAAAGAAACGCCTATACGCCTTTGATATGAAGGACGGTAAAGCTCGTTGGAGCTTTAAGGCTAAAAGCAATATAGTAGCTTCTCCTTCGGTCACCGATGAGATGGTTTGCTTTGGTACTAAGGGCGGAGTATTCCACTGCCTTAAGACCGAAACGGGCGAAGAGCTTTGGAGTGTTAAGGTTAAAGGTGAGGTACTATCGTCGCCCATCTTTACCGATACGGCCGTATACTTTACGTCAACCAATAATAGGATACATGGCTTCGATAGAATGAGCGGAGAGCCGTTATGGGTATATACGCACGATTCGCTTAGCTATGTATATCCGCGCATCATAAGTTCTCCTGCATACTCCAACGGCCGTCTCTTTGTATTATTCGGCGATGGTACAGTGGTTTCTATTGAGGCTAAGAGCGGAAGGCTTAATTGGAAGGAGCGCGTACTTAAGGCTCCGGTGGCTTCGACGGCTTCAAGAAAGACACCGCTCTTAGATGTAGAAGGCGAGCGTCTATACGTGATAGACGATGCGGGCAGGGTTTTGGCATTGAATGCCCTAAGCGGAGAAGTGGAAGAACGCTACGCCGGCGACTCGGTTACGGATTTTACCGTCTATGAAGGTGTGCTCTATACGCTCAATGCCGATAAGGTAGAGGCCATCGATAAAGCGACCGGCACTATTCTTTGGAGGAGTCAATTGAGAGAAGGTGGGGTAGGGCGTGCCATCGCAATAGCCGGAGAGTACTTAGTAGTAACATCCAATGGAGACCATAAGCCATGGGGTATCTCTAACTTTAATAAACGCGTTGGTTATCTCGATATACTATCAAGAAGTAACGGCGAAGAACTTTGGCAAAGACGCCTCAGCTCTAAGGTTCTGAGCGAGCCGTATATATACGACAATAGCCTTGCCGTAGTTACCGTGAAGGGAAGACTCAGCGTCTTCCAGCCCAGCCGCAAATAAAGGCGAGGGGGTTTCGTAAAGATACCGTCAGCGATTACTTACTCTAAATTGAGGCATTTTAAAATACAATGACAGAGCCTCTCAATATAGCCTTCATATGGCATATGCATCAGCCGCTCTATAAAGACCCGTCAACGGGCGAGTATACCCTGCCGTGGGTGCTCCTGCACGGAACCAAAGATTACTATGATATGGTGGCCATACTCGACGACTTTCCAGATATCCACCAGACATTCAACCTCGTACCGTCTCTGATAGAACAGTTAAATGATTATTCGTCAAGTGGAGTTAAGGATCTTTACAGGCAAGTTGGTTTGAAGGATGCCTCTACGCTCGACGACGGCGATAAGTTTTTTCTCCTGAAGTACTTCTTTCAAGCCAACCTCTCTACGATGATAGAACCATTCGCGAGGTATGCAGAACTCTACAGAATATGCAAGAGGGCGGACGCTACCGATGAAGATCTGCGTACAGCCGTCAGGTACTTTAAAGAAGACGACTATAGAGATCTCCAGATACTCTTTAACCTTGCCTGGATAGATCCGTCCATAAGAGAGGCAGACGCGTTTCTATCAGGCCTTGTCGCAAAGGGTAGGAACTTTACAGAGACAGAAAAGAGAAAGCTCTTCGATACCCAGGTAGCGATAGTAAGAAAAATTTTACCTAAGTATCGTAAGGCAGAAGAGGGCGGCAGGATAGAGCTCACGACCTCTCCATACTACCATCCGATACTACCCCTGCTCTGCGACAGTGATTCAGCTAAGGAGGCCGTCCCCGGTGTAACCTTGCCGTCCAAAAGGTTTCTTCGTCCAGGTGACGCGCGCACGCAAATTGATAAGGCCGTTAAATTTCATGAAGAGACATTTTCTTCCATGCCGCGCGGGATGTGGCCATCGGAAGGTTCTGTCAGCGAAGAGGTCGCGTTACTCGCTATAGAGGCCGACATAGAATGGGTAGCAACGGATGAAGCGATACTTTCTCACTCGCTTGGAAGGGCTTTGCAGGAAGGCGACTCGGCTCTATATAGGCCGTACAATATTGTATATAAAGGAAAAGAGTTAAGTTTTTTATTCAGAGACCATACGCTCTCCGATCTAATAGGTTTTGAGTATAGCTCATGGGACGGCGAGCGCGCGGCAGAGGACTTTATCGGCAGGCTTGAAGCCATACACGCGAGCCTTGAAGGGGATAACCCTGAAGAACATATAGTGAACATCATACTCGATGGAGAGAACGCGTGGGAGTACTACAAGGACGACGGCGGTGAATTTCTGCGTGCGCTATACACCAAGCTCTCTGCGAGTTCTGTACTTAAAGCTGTAACCGTCTCCGAGTTTCTTGAAGGTGTCGCCCTCAAAGAGACCTTGCCGAGCGTGCCGTCGGGTTCGTGGATAGGCGGTAACTTTAATATATGGATAGGAGGCTCGGAGGATAATCTCGCGTGGGATTTGTTGAGCGAAACCATAGAGGCATTGACGAAGGTTAAGAATATTGCCAAGGCCGATTTAAGTAAGGCATGGGAGCGAGTATATGCCGCCGAAGGAAGCGATTGGTTTTGGTGGTATGGCGATGATCATTCATCTTCGAGCGACCTTGAGTTCGACAGGCTCTTCAGGGAAAACCTGAAGGACGTCTATAGGCTTACCGGGCGTAAGTGGCCTGCGAATTTAGATGCGCCCATTCTTTCAAAGAAAGATAGCGAGGATATAATACTCCCTATGCCACTTGGTTTTATAGACCCGGTAATGGACGGAGAGGTCACTAATTACTTTGAGTGGCTGGAGTCATCTTGTCTTGAGAGGGGCCAGGACTTGGTCGGTGCAATGCACCGTGTGAGTGATGCGCTGACAAAATCTATATTAGTTAAATCCATAACGTACGGATTCAATGAAGAGTCTCTCTTTTTGAGGTTAGACTATAGCGACGGACTTATAGGGAAAGAAGAAGCTTTCTATGAAACCCCGTGGAGATTTATCATCACCATAAAAGCTCCGCTCAGCCTGCGAATCGAGGTATCGGTCAGTGGTGATGAGTGTCGTGGACGTATATTAAAGATAAGAGAAGGTGAGTGGAAGAAGGTCGGTAATATCAAAGATATAGCCTCCGGTACGGTCGTGGAGTTTGGCGTACCCTTTAATGATATTGGCGCAACAAAAGATGACGACCTTAAGTTTTCTATAGAAGTTGACGGCAGGCGCTGGCCGTCGTTGGGGGTATATTCTCTTAGGCTTCCGACAAAAGACTACGAAGCGGAGAATTGGATAGTATGACGACTACGAAGGCTATGACACCTGCCATGCGGCAGTACCTTGACATAAAGAATAACCATACCGACGCTATTGTTTTTTTCAGGATGGGTGATTTCTATGAGATATTCTTCGACGACGCAAGGATAGCCGCAAAGGTCATGGGCATAGCCCTGACTTCAAGGGATAAAGAAAAAAAGATTCCAATGTGCGGCATACCCTACCATGCCGCCGATATATATATCGGCAAGCTAATCGGGGCAGGCCATAAGGTGGCGGTATGCGAGCAGATAGAAGACCCGGCCGAGGCCAAAGGGGTGATACGGAGAGCCGTAACGAGAGTCGTTACGCCGGGTACGATTCAAGATGACAAGCTATTATCCTCTAAGACCAACAATTATATAGCCGCCGTTACATGGAGTAAAAAAGGCGGTGCCGGACTTGCCTATATGGATATAACGACCGGAGACTTTAAGCTGACCGACCTTGAAGGCGTAAGCTCTCTTAGAGATGAGCTTCGACGCATTAACCCCTCCGAGGTATTGATGCCCGAGGGGAGTCCTTTGGTAGGCGTGCTTGAAGGCCTTGAAGAAGAGTTCAAGAACATTACTCAGAGGAGTGCTTACGACTTTGAGTTAGATGTTGCTGCAGGTTTCCTTACCTCTCACTTTAAGGTAGCCTCGTTAGATGGTTTTGGCTGTGGCGAGCTAACCGGAGGTGTTGCCTCTGCCGGCGCTCTATTAAAGTATGTGAGCGATATGCAGAAGAGCTCTCTTGAGCAGATAAAACCCTGTTCGCCTTACTTTCCTTCTTCATACCTTATAATGGATTACGCAACGAGGCGAAACCTTGAGGTAATAGAAAACGCACGCGATCGCGGTCGGGACTCAACACTGCTTGCCCATATGGACAGGACAAAGACCTCTATGGGCGCGAGGTTGCTCTGTACTTACCTTATCTTTCCGCTGCTTAACCTTAAAGATCTGAAGGCACGTTTAAGTGCGACCGAAGAGTTGATCGAAGGTAGACTCGTCAGGGAAGATATTGAGGGCGAGCTTAAAAATATATTCGATATAGAGCGCCTTATCGGAAAGATATCATCGTCGCTTGCTACGGCGCGTGATCTCGTGGCTCTGAAGGAATCTTTAAAGCGAGTCGTCTTGATAAAGGATTTACTCGAGACCTTCTCCTCAGAGCTTATGGCTAAGGTAGGGGTTGTTATCTCCTCCCATGAAGTTGAGGAGGTCATAGAGCTGATAGCGATATCTATAAAGGAAACGCCGGCACTCTTGTTGCGAGAGGGTGGTTTTATCAGAGACGGTTATAATGAAGAACTCGATGAGTTGAGGAAAATCAGCGGCGGCGGGAAGGACTCCATTGCGGCAATAGAGAAAAAAGAGCGCGAGCGAGTCGGGATATCTTCACTCAAGGTCGGCTTTAATCGTGTCTTTGGTTACTACATAGAAGTTACAAAGGCAAACCTCGCGAGCTTTGAAGTCCCCGATTACTATGTTCGTAAGCAGACACTCGTAAATGCCGAGAGGTTCATAACCCCTGAGCTTAAGGAGTGGGAAGAAAAAGTTCTCACCGCCGAGGATAAAGCCATTGCCATAGAGTTAAAAGTATTTAGCGGTATTATTCGTGCAATCTCAGAGAAGCTTCGTGTCCTGCAAAGAGTAGCAGAGCACGTTGCGATATTAGATGTTACGGCCTCCTTTGCAGAGTTAGCTGAAGAGATGCGTTACGTAAAACCGGTTCTAAGTGAGAGTGACGTTATAGAGATTAAAGAGGGGCGCCATCCGGTCGTAGAGGCAGGGCTTCCCGAAGGCTTCACGCCGAACGATATAAAGCTCGACAGAAGAGAGAGCCGGATACTTATACTCACCGGTCCTAACATGGCAGGTAAGTCTACATACATTCGTCAGGTGGCGGTGATCGTCTTGATGGCACAGGTCGGTTCTTTTGTGCCGGCTATGAGCGCGCATATAGGAATCGTAGATCGTATATTCACGCGCGTCGGTGCGTCGGACGATATGAGCAAAGGGCAAAGTACCTTCATGGTTGAAATGAACGAGGCGGCCAACATCCTTAATAACGCGACCGATAAGAGCCTCGTTATATTGGA
>DAOVKH010000219.1 GCA_030631875.1 Deltaproteobacteria bacterium
CCTATGCTCAACAAACGGAGCCAGGATATACAGAACGCCATAGTAGAGGCCGAAGAGCGTAAGAAGGAAGCCGACAAAAAGGTAGCCGAATATCAGACACTCTTGGCAGGGCTCGACGCTAAGGTGGCGGAAATAAAGAAGAACATACGCCTTGAGGCAGAGGCTGAAAAAGAAAAGATGATTAAAGAAGCCGACCTTTCGGCTGAAAAAATACGCACTGCCGCGCGCCTTACGGCCGCTCAGGAGCTTAAGAAGGCGGAGATAGCCCTGAGGGCAACCATCGCCGAGCTCGTAGTCGATATGGCAACCGATCTTCTCGGTAAGGAGATCACCCCCGAAGATCAGGAACGCATGACAAAGAGTTACGTTGAAAGACTGGGGCTTAATTAATGAAAAAATCAACTGTCGCAAAGAGATTCGCTCAGGCACTTATCGATATCGGTAAGAACGACAACGCCTACGAAAAGTACGGCGAAGAATTACGGAGCCTCGCCTCACTATTTAATGAGGCCGAGGGAAAAGGCATAGAGAAGCTTCTACTGAACCCGATGTACTCGGCAGAAGAACGCCGTAAATTGGCAGATACCATCTCCAAGAAGTGCGAACTCTCAGATACAATGAGTAAGTTCTTCTCCTTAACGGTAGAAAAACAGGTCGTCCACATTATAGGAGCGATGGCAGATGTCTACTCCCGCTTAGCGGACGAGGTTGCCGGAAGGATCCGCGCTACTGTCGAAGCACCGGCCACCCTTAACGACTCGCTACTTAACTCCATCAAGGACAAACTAAAGGCCGAGACGGGCAAAGAGGTTGTCCTTACATTTAAAGAAAACAAAGAACTCATCGGAGGCCTTGTCGTACGGGTCGGCGATACGATACTCGACGGAAGCGTAAAAGCACAGCTTGAAAACATAAAGGATAAATTACTGGAAGGAGTCGTTTGAGATGATTAAAGCAGGAGAGATAAGCGATCTCATAAAAAGTCAGATAGAGGGCTTTGATAAGGAGATTAACATAGAAGAAGTCGGCACCGTACTATCTATAGGAGACGGTATCGCAAGAATATACGGCCTTGAAAAGGCCATGGCAGGAGAGCTTGTAGAGTTTCCGGGCTCCATATTCGGCATCGTCCTCAACTTGGAAGAAGATAACATCGGTGTTGCGGTATTCGGAGAAGAGTATAATATAAAAGAAGGCGATACGGTCAAGAGAACAGGCAAGATCGTCGAGGTTCCGGTCGGAGAAGGCATGCTCGGACGCGTCGTAGACGCTCTTGGTCGCCCCATAGACGGCAAAGGCCCTATCGAGTCGAGCGAGTCGAGAAGGGTTGAGATAAAGGCTCCGGGCATTGTAGAGAGAAAGCCCGTAACAGAGCCAATGCAGACAGGAATTAAGGCCATCGATGCGATGATACCTATCGGTAGAGGCCAGCGTGAGCTTATTATTGGTGATAGGCAGACCGGTAAGACGGCCATCGCCATTGATACCATCATCAACCAGAAGGGCAAGAACGTTCAGTGCGTATACGTAGCAATCGGACAGAAGCAATCTACGGTTGCTCTCATAGTCGAGAAGCTCCGCGAAAAGGGTGCTCTCGAATATACATGCGTCGTTGCGGCTACGGCCAGCGACTCGGCCCCTATTCAGTTCTTATCCCCTTATACGGGTTGTACCATCGGTGAGTACTTTAGAGACAAGGGCGGCCACGCACTTGTCGTATACGATGATCTCTCAAAGCACGCCGTTGCTTACAGACAACTTGCACTCTTGCTCAGAAGGCCTCCGGGTCGTGAGGCATATCCGGGAGATGTATTCTACCTCCACTCGAGACTTTTGGAGAGAGCGGCAAAACTTAGCGATGATCTCGGCGCGGGTTCACTGACGGCACTGCCTATAATCGAAACACAGGCAGGCGACGTATCGGCCTACGTTCCGACAAACGTCATATCCATCACAGATGGTCAGATATACCTTGAATCAGACCTCTTTTATTCGGGCATAAGGCCTGCCATTAACGTCGGCCTCTCGGTATCGAGGGTTGGTGGTGCAGCTCAAGTCAAAGCCATGAAGCAGGTCGCAGGTACGCTTAGACTCGAATTGGCGCAGTTCCGTGAACTGGCCGCCTTTGCACAGTTCGGTAGTGATCTGGACGCCGCCACACAGCGTCAGCTCACGCGTGGCGCAAAGCTCGTAGAGGTACTAAAGCAGGGTCAGTACCAGCCCTTAGAGGTAGCAGAGCAGATACTCATAATCTATGCCGCCACAAACGGCTTTGTCGATGACATTCCCAATAATCAGCTCGGCAGGTACGAAGAAGAGCTTAACAGCTTCATTGAATCTCGCCACGCAGAGATAATCAGCGAGATTAACGAGAAGAAGAGCCTTACAGACGACATAAAGGGCAAGCTAAACTCAGCTCTCGAC